>CALXVE010000001.1 GCA_944391885.1 uncultured Clostridia bacterium
AGGTCAAAAAATACATAATTTTTCTATTGATATTTATATTCTTATGTTTTTTAATTCCTGTAATATTTACAAAAACATTTGAAACAAAACCTACAGATATTGCTCAAAATGAAGTGATAGAGCCTTCTACATATGATTATAAAAAATATAAAACTGTAAAAGTATTGCATACAAAAACTAAAAAAGTAGAAGAACTTAAATTAGATGAATATTTATATGGGGTTGTAAGTGCTGAAATGCCAGCAAGCTTTGAAGAAGAAGCACTAAAGGCGCAAGCTGTTGTTGCTAGAACTTACACATTATATAAAATAATTAATAATAGCAAAAAACATAAAAATGCAGATATTTGTGATGATTCCACATGTTGCCAAGCGTGGATTTCAAAAGAGGATAGATTAGCTAGGTGGGATGAAGAAGATAGAGAAGATTTTTGGAATAAAATTGTAAAAGCAGTAAATACTACTCAAGGAAAGATAATTACATATGAGAATAAACCAATAAATGCATTTTTTCACTCAAATAGTGGTGGTGCAACAGAGGCACCAATAAATGTATGGGGTGGAAGCGGATATCCATATTTAAAATCAGTTACAACAGCTGGTGAAGATGCATATAGCCAATATTCATCAAATGTAACTGTAACACAAACACAATTTATTGAAAAAATAAAAAAGGTGCATAGTGATTTTGAAATTGATTTTGATAAAAAGGATTGTATTGAAATTAAAGAATATACAGAAGGAAATAGAGTGAAAACTATTAAAGTTGGAAATTTATCATTATCAGGTGTGGAAATAAGGACATTATTTGGTTTGCGTTCTGCAAATTTTAAAATAGAGATGGAAGGAAAAAATATTACATTTGAAGTAACAGGTTATGGACATGGAGTAGGAATGAGCCAAACGGGTGCAGATAGTCTAGCAAAACAAGGCAAAAACTATAAAGAAATCATTCATCATTTTTATACAGATGTAGAAATTAAAGATATTTAACATTTTTGTATAATTTTTTCAAAACTGTCAATAATGCTATTAGTGAAAAATGTTAAAGGAGGAAATTTTTATGAGAAGGGAAAATAGAAGAAGACAAATTGATGAAGGATTGGACGGAAAAAAGATACTGTATATTACAGGAAGTGTACTTGCCTTAGCTGTTATTGCTTTTGTTATTACATTTTTAATTTATGGAAATAATGCTAATGATGAACTAGAGCTTTCACAATCAGAAGATAATGAAATAATTGGAAATTTAATGCCTGTAGAAGAAACAAGTACATCATATGGAAAAACTGTAAATGAAGTAGAAGAAGAAAAGAGCCAAGAAAATGAAGAAGAAACAGAAAAAATAGCTATTAATACAAGCCAAGTACAAGAAGCAAATACAACCAAAAATGATGAAACTGAAGTAAAAAAAGAGGAAACGAATAAAAAAGAAGAAACTGTTAAAGAGCCAGAAAAAGTTGAAGATCCAGAATTTAAAAAGCCGGTTGAAGGTGAAGTAATTAAAGATTTTGCAGATAATAAACTAGTATATTCTAGCACATTGGATGTATGGACAACTCATAATGGAATTGATATTAAAGCAGATGAAACAACAGTTGTAAAAGCATCTGCAGAAGGTACTGTTTCTTCGATAAAAAATGACCCACGCTATGGATTAACAGTTATTTTAGAACATGTAAATGGATATAAAACAGTATATGCAAACTTATTAAGTACAGAGTTTGTAGTAGAAGGTGAAGAAGTAAAACAAGGTCAAAGCTTAGGAACAGTGGGAAGTACTGCATCATTTGAAATACTAGATGAGCCACATTTGCATTTTGAATTATTAAAAGATAACAAACAACTAGACCCAGGATTATATTTAAAATAGACTTTGTGATGAGTGTTGAATAGAAAATAAACAAAGTTTAATAAAAATTAAGCTTGTCAGTCTGAAAAAATCCAGCTTACTAAAAGCTGGATTTTCTGGCTTTGGGGTTCCTACTTTAGTATACCCTTTTTTGTTTAGAGTTCCTATTTTAGAACACCAAATTTAAAATTAGAGATATTGTTTTAATTTATCAATATGGTTGTTTTGCAAATTAATGAAATCATTTAATATATCTTTTACTTCTTTCTCCATTTCTGGACTATGATTTAATAGCTTTTGAGATTCTATTATTCCCATTAAATTGCCTTGTATCATTAATTCTGCAATGTGTGAATTACTTTTATCTGTCAAAGTATTCATTTGTACACCAGTCCATGTCATCATTTTGTCCATCATTGGTTCTTCATCAGGAATTTCACCATATTTTTCAAATTGAGTATTAACCTTGTCCAAAACTTTGCCATAATCTGCATATTGTGTACTTAAATCCTCTTTCATTTTTTCATCTTCAACTTTGTCAGAAACAAAAGTAATACTAGAAAGTCCCATCCTAGTTGCTTTTCCAATTTCATTTAAAATTGTTAAATTAATGTTATCATCCATATTTTCATACCTCCCAAACTTAGTTTAACCAAAATTAAATTAAAAATTCAAAATTGTTTTTTAGAAATAAAATGAATAAGAAAAATTACACAACTTTTCACCAAACAATTGAAAGACTTGAGCTTATCTGATAAAATAAGGACGGAGATAAATGGAAATAAAAAAATTTCCTACTTACTCTGTCCTTTTAAAGTATAAAGTAATACTTAAAATAGGGCAAAAATAGTAAAATCAAAGGAAATATATATGAGTGAAGTAAAATGGACTACAGAACAATTGCAAGCAATTGAAGAAAAAGGAGCGAATATTTTAGTAGCTGCTGCTGCAGGTAGTGGTAAAACTGCTGTGCTTGTAGAAAGAATAATACACAAAATTATTGATAATAAAATAGATATTGATAAAATGCTAGTTGTGACTTTTACAAATGCAGCTGCAGCAGAAATGAGAGAGAGGATTTTAGAAGCTATATATAAAAGGCTAGAAAAAGAGCCACAAAATGCGCATTTGCAAAAACAAATAACTCTACTGAATAAAGCAAGCATCTGCACAATACACTCATTTTGCTTGGATATAATCCACAACTATTTTTATGAACTAGATTTACCAAGCAATTTTAGAATTGCAGATACTACAGAAATTGATTTGTTAAAACAAGAAGTTTTAGATGATTTATTTGAGCAAAAATATATTGAAAATAACCAAGATTTTTTAGAACTTTTGGAAATATATACAGGTTACCGTGGAGATGAAGCTTTACAAGAACTAGTTTTGAACATATATAAGTTTATTCAAAGTAGTCCTTTTCCAGAAAAATGGCTACAAGAAAAAGTGGAGTTATTTAATAACTCTTTCATAGAAGATTTTAGCCAAACTAAGTGGGGAGAGATTGTTTTATCTGAAGTAAAAGAAAACTTAGAAGATAGCCTTTTAAAACTTAAAAACATACAAAAAGAGCTAGCAAAATATCCAGAGTGCTATAAATTTTCTCAAGTGATAAGTGAAGATATTATGCAAATAGAAATTGCAATAAGTCAAGCTGATTCATGGGAAGGGGCATGCCAAGCGATAAATCAAATAAATTTTACAAAATGGCCAGTGGATAAAAAAGTAACTTTAGATATTAAAGAAGATGCAAAACAAGTACGTGATAAGATTAAGAAAAATGTAAAAGAAAAAATTTCTGAGTTATTAAATAGCAATACAGAAGAAATAAAAGCTGACCTAAAAACTTTATACCCAATATTAACAAAAATCAAAAACTTAGTATTAGAATTTAGCCACAATTTTGCAGATAAGAAAAGAGAGAAAAATTGCATTGATTTTAATGATATTGAACATTTTGCTTTGCAATTGCTATTAGACGAAAATGGTGAAAAGACAATTATTGCAAAAAAATATGAGGAAAAATTTGATGAAATTGCAATTGACGAATACCAAGATAGTAACCTGGTGCAAGAGGCAATACTTACAAGTGTTTCAAATGGAAAAAATATATTTATGGTAGGAGATGTAAAGCAAAGTATATATAAATTTAGGCAGGCAAGACCAGAACTATTTTTACAAAAATATGATGAGTACAAAATTAAGGAAGAAAAGAAGGAAAACGATAATTTAAAAATTCAGCTATTTAGAAATTTTAGAAGTAGAAATAATATTTTAGATATTACAAACCTAGTTTTTGAAGCAATTATGAGCAAAAATTTGGGAGATATAGAGTATAACGAAAATGAATATTTAAATTATGGGGCAAATTACCCAGAAATAGAAGACAAAAGCCAAAATTATGCAGGTGTTACAGAACTTGATATTATTGACATGAAGGAAGATGAAAGCATAATTGCTATAAAAGGCGAAGAACCAGAAGAAGACCAAGAAGATTTAGAAAGAATTGAAGATGACGTGCTAGAGGCAAGGTTTGTGACAAAACGCGTAAAAGAGCTTTTACAAAGTGGATATTTAGTTTATGACAAGAAAAAAGGCTATAGACCAGTTGAGCCAAAAGATATTGTAATTTTGCTAAGGGCAACAAATACATTAGCGCCAATTTATGAAAAAGAATTATCAGAATTTGACTTGCCAGTATTTAGTGATAATTCTACTTCATATTTAGAAAGTGTAGAAATAGAAACAATATTATCAGTATTAAAACTAATAGATAATCCAATGCAGGATATTCCATTAGTTGTTGTACTAAGGTCAAGCATAGGTGATTTTACAGATAATGACCTTGTTACAATTAGGCTAACAGATAGAAACTGCAATTTCTATAATGCCTTATTAAAAAGTAGAATTTCGTGTGAAGGACAGCTAAAAGAGAAAATAGAAGAACTACTTAAAAAATTAGATAATTGGAGAAAACAGGCAGAATATTTGCCACTAGATGAACTGATTTGGCAAATCTACTTAGATACTGGATATTACCAATATGTAGGACTACTTCCAAATGGTGAAATAAGGCAGGCAAATTTAAAAACATTATTTGAAAAGGCAAAACAATATGAAACCGCTAGTTTTAAAGGATTATTTAATTTTATACAATTTATTGAGAAACTAAAAAAGCAAAATGGAGATTTGAGTTCTGCAAAATTAATTGGAGAAAATGCAAATGTGGTGCGTATTATGAGCATACATAAAAGCAAAGGTCTGGAATTTCCAGTGGTGTTTTTATGCAATGCACATAAAAAATTTAATTTAAGAGATTTAAATGAAACAATATTAATGCACCAAGACCTAGGCATTGGACCAATTTTAATAGATACTAAAAGAAGGGTAAAATACCCAACAACTATTAAGCAAGCAATTGCATTAAAAGTAAAGCAAGAAACCCTTTCAGAAGAAGAACGAATTTTATATGTTGCATTAACAAGGGCAAAGGAAAAATTAATAATAACAGGAAGAAGTAGGGATATACAAAAATCATTAAAAGAAAAGCAAGAAAATTTAGCAACATATATTTTAGAAGATAGTGGCAAATTAGATAGTAAATTAATAAAAAATGGAAGAACATATTTGGATTGGATAGAATATGTATATTTGCTAAACTCAGGAAAAAAAATCACATTAAAAGGCAAAGAACTAGGTTTGGATGATATTATAGAGTTAAAAACTTTTGCTAAAAAGGATTTGATAAAAGAATTGCAAGTGCAGGAAAAAGTACAAGATGAAGAAATTGAAAAGATTATTGAAAAAGAAGCAAAAAAGCAAGAAAACATAGAGCAAATACAAAAAATGTTAGATTGGAAATATTTAAATGAAGTAGATACCAAGCTTCCAACAAAAACCTCTGTAAGTAAATTAAAACAAGCACAGCAAGGAAAATTATTGTCATTAGAAAAAGAAACAAACTGGGAAGAAGAGACAGAAGAATATTTAAACGAAGAATTAAAATACATAAAATTAGAAAATTTAGAAGATTTAAAAACTTCAGATATAACACCAGCACAAAAAGGAACTCTAGTACATTTATGTATTCAAAAAATTAATGAAAAACTAGATTACACAATGGAAGATATTGAAAAACTAATTAATAATTTGCTTGAAAATGAAATCATATCTGAAGTAGAAGCACAAGCAATAGATAGAAAATTAATATATTCATATACACAGTCAGAATTATTTAAAAACCTAAAAAATGCAAAAGAAATACATAAAGAGCAACCATTTTATATTAATATTCCTGCAACAGAAATATTTGAAGAAGCGCAAAAAGAAAACTCTAAGAAAAATATTTTGGTACAAGGTATAATAGATTTGTACTATATTGACGAATATGATAGAATAAATCTGGTTGATTTTAAAACAGATTATGTGCCAAAGGGAAAAGAAAAAGAAGTTGCAGAAAAATACAAAATACAAATTGAAATTTATAAAAAAGCATTGGAGCAAGCACTTGGTAAAAAAGTTACAAAAGCACAAATTTGCTTAGCAAATAGTAATTGGGAGTTGTTTTAATTTAGAAAGGAGATAATTATGAAAGAAAAATATGATGTTATTGTAATAGGTGCAGGACCAAGTTCAATATTTATGGCATATGAAATGATACAATTACATAAAAACAAAAAAATATTATTAATAGAGCAGGGAAGAAAAGTCGAAGACAGATATTGCCCAATTGATAAAACAGGTAATTGTATTAAATGTAAACCATTTTGCAATATTACAAGTGGATTTTCTGGAGCTGGTGCGTTCTCAGATGGAAAATTGTCTTTATACAACAAAGAAGATGACGATATATATATTGGCGGAATTTTACACGAATATATTGGAGTGCCTAAAACAAAAGAATTAATTGATTATTGTGATAAAATATATTTGAAATTTGGCGCTGATTCAAAGCTAGAAGGAACAGAACATAAAGAGGAAATAAAAAAGATATATGATAAAGCGAAAAAAGAAGGTATTAATTTAATAAATATACCAATTCGTCATTTGGGAACAGAAAAGGCACATGAATTATATAAAAAACTAGAAGATTATTTAACTGATAATAATATTGAAATAAAATATCAGACAATTGTGGATGATTTAATTATAAATGATAACAAAATAAATGGCGTAAAAGTAAAACCTGCAAAGGAAATCTTTAATAAGCAAGCAGAACTAGAAGAAATTTATGCTGATAAAGTGGTAATAGCAGTGGGAAGAAAGGGCGCAAATTGGCTTGTAGAGATGTGTGATAAACATAATATTAAAACAACAGCTGGAGTGGTTGATATTGGAGTTCGCTATGAGTTGCCAGATGAAATTATGAAAGACATAAATACATATATGTATGAAGGAAAATTCATTGGAAGACCAACACCTTTTAAAGATAAAGTAAGAACATTTTGCCAAAATCCAAGTGGCTTTGTTGCTTCAGAAGTATATGATAATAACTTAAGCCTAGTAAATGGTCACTCATATAAAGAAAAAAAGAGTACAAATACAAATTTGGCAATTTTAGTATCACATCATTTTACATATCCATTTAATAAACCAATTGATTACGGAAGAAATGTTGCAAAAAATTTAAATGAGTTAGGAGCAGGAAATATTTTAGTCCAAAGACTAGGAGACATTTACCGTGGAAAAAGAACTTGGGAGCAAGAATTAAGTAAAAATAGTGTGGTTCCAACACTAAAGTCAGCAGTTCCAGGAGACATAACATACGCAATTGGTTATAGGACAATGACAGATATTTTAAATTTCATACGTAGTATGGATAAGGTTATAGAAGGGTTTGCAAATCCGGATAATTTGCTATATGCACCAGAAATTAAATTTTATAGCAACCAAGTAGTAATAGATAATAATTTTGAAACAAGTGTTAAAGGTTTATATTCAATAGGTGATGGCGGTGGTATGACAAGAGGGCTAATGATGGCATCTGCATCAGGAGTTCAAATGGCAAGAATACTATGTTAGTTAATCCAATGTCCAAAAACTAGCAGAAAGGAGAATATGATGGGAAGCTTTGTGCATTTGCATATACATAGTGAGTTTAGTTTATTAGATGGAGCAAATAGAATAAAAGATTTGCCAGTTAGGGCAAAAGAGCTTGGCATGGATGCTATGGCAATTACAGACCATGGGGCGATGTTTGGAGCAATTGATTTTTACAAATCCTGCAAAGCAAATGGCGTAAAACCTATAATTGGTTGTGAGGTATATGTTGCACCACGTTCTAGGTTTGATAAAGACCCAGACTTAGATAGCAGATATAGCCATTTGATTTTGCTTGCAAAAGACAATGAAGGCTACAAAAACTTGGCAAAACTAGTATCTATAGGATATGTTGATGGTTTTTATTATAAACCACGAATAGACCATGAAGTTTTAGAAAAATATCATGAAGGATTAATATGCCTAAGTGCATGCTTGGCAGGTGAGGTAAACCAAGCAATTTTAGAAAATGATATGGAAAAAGCTAAAAATGCTGCATTATGGCATAAATCTATTTTTGGTGATGACTATTATTTGGAAATCCAAAACAATGGAATAAAAGAGCAAGTTTTAGCAAATCAAAAACTAATTGAACTTTCAAAAAAACTAGATATTCCACTAGTTGCAACAAATGACGCACATTACTTAAAAAAGGAAGATGCATATAACCATGAGGTATTACTCTGTATTCAAACAGGAAAACGTATGACAGATGAGGATAGGATGCGTTTTGATACAGATGAACTATATGTTAAATCACCAGAAGAAATGAGTGAGTATTTTAAGGCTGTACCTGAAGCAATTGAAAATACTGTAAAAATTGCAGAAAAATGCAATGTGGAGTTTGAATTTGGACATACAATTTTACCTAACTATGATGTTCCACCAGAATTTAGCACACATTATGACTATTTAGAAAAATTAACAATGGATGGAATAAAAGAACGTTATGGAGAAAATCCATCTGATGAAATTAAACAAAGAACCAAATATGAACTTGGCGTTATACAAAAAATGGGATATGTGGATTATTTCTTAATTGTTTGGGATTATATTCACTATGCAAAAACACATGATATACCAGTAGGCCCAGGACGTGGCTCTGGTGCAGGTTCAATTGTAGCATATGCAATAGAAATTACGGACATAGACCCAATACAATATGGGCTTTTGTTTGAAAGGTTTTTAAATCCGGAAAGAATTAGCATGCCTGATTTTGACGTGGATTTTTGCTATGAAAAAAGAGATAGAGTTATAGAATATGTTGAAGAAAAATATGGTAAAGACCATGTTTCCCAGATTATTACATTTGGAACAATGTCTGCAAGGATGGTTATTAGAGATGTTGCAAGAGTGCTAGATGTTCCATATGCAGAAGCTGATAAGCTTGCTAAAATGGTACCAAACGAATTGCACATTACAATAAAAAAAGCAATGGAAAAGAACAAAGAACTGCAGGACTTATATGATAATAATGGAGAAACCAGAAACTTATTAGATATTGCAATGGCATTAGAAGGTATGCCAAGGCAGGCTTCAACACATGCCTGTGGAATTGTTATAACAAAAGAGCCAGTAGTAAACTATGTTCCTTTATATGCAAGAGATGGTGTTATATCAACACAATACATCATGACAACATTAGAAGAACTTGGCTTGCTTAAAATGGACTTTTTGGGATTACGTACATTAACAGTTATTCAAGACACAATAGACTTAGTAAAGAAAAATCAAAGAATAGATGTAAAATTTGATGAAAAGATGAATGACCCTAAAGTATATAAATTATGGCAAAACGGCGAATCTGTAGGAATATTCCAGTTTGAAAGTCAAGGCATGACAAACTTTATGAAAGAATTAAAACCGGACTGCTTGGAAGATATTATAGCTGGGGTATCTTTATACCGCCCAGGGCCTATGGATCAAATCCCAAGATATATTGCAAACAAAAAAGACCCAGAGCATGCATATTACACACACCCAGCGTTAAAGCCAATACTTGAAGTTACTTATGGCTGTATGGTTTACCAAGAGCAAGTAATGCAAATAGTAAGGGATTTGGCAGGTTACTCATTAGGTAGAGCAGACTTAGTAAGAAGAGCAATGGGTAAGAAAAAGCTTGATGTAATGGCAAAAGAAAGAGAAATATTTATAAATGGTCAAGTTGATGAAAATGGAAATGTGGTCGTTCCGGGATGTGTTAGAAATGGAATTGATGAAGCATCTGCAAATAAAATTTTTGATGAAATGGCTGAATTTGCAAAATATGCTTTTAACAAATCACATGCAGCAGCATATGCCGTGGTATCATATAGAACCGCATATTTAAAAGCATATTATCCAGCAGAATTTATGGCAGCTATGTTAAATAGCTTTTTAGGAAACCAAAATAAAATTCCTGAATACATCGAAGAGTGTAAAAGACTTTCAATTGAAATTTTAAAACCGGATATTAATAAGAGTGACACAAAATTTACAGTTGATAAAAACCAAATTCGTTTTGGTATGGGAAGTATTAAAAACGTAGGAACAGCAGCAGTAGATGAAATTGTAGCAGAAAGAAACAAAAACGGAGAATTTAAAGATTTTGGGGACTTTTGCGAGAGAATAAAAAATTCTGCTGTTAACAAAAAATGTGTAGAAAGCTTAATAAAATCAGGAAGCTTTGATAATCTTGGACATACTAGAAAAACGTTAATCGCATCATTTGAAAATATTATTGATACAATTGCAAATAATGATAAGAAAAATTTTGATGGTCAAGTTTCAATGTTTGACATAGGAAATACTGCTAAAGAAGAAATGAAATATAATTATACTATTTTGCCAGAATATGATAAAAAAGAATTGCTTTCAATGGAAAAAGAAATGCTTGGATTATACATATCTGGGCATCCACTAGAAAATATAAGAGAACAATTAGAAGCAAAGACAAATATAAATAGCATGGACCTAAGGCAAATAGGAAATAATGCTGAAGGTGATGGAAGCGAGCCAGAGCTAGAAAACTATATAAATAACCAAACAAACTTTAGAGATGGACAAAATGTTACATATGCTGGAATTATAACAAGCATAAAAAAGAAATATACTAAAAACAATAATTTAATGGCATTTGTTACAGTGGAAGATTTATATGGTCAAGCGGAAATTATAGTGTTTGATAGTTGCTATAGAAATTGTTCATCTGTATTAATTGATGAAAATATAGTGGTGGTAGAAGGAAGACTAAGTATTAGAGAAGATGAAGAAGCAAAGATTGTAGCCAAAAGCATTTCTGCTTTTACAGAGGCTAAACACAAAGTTTTTGAACTTGACATTACTAATGCAGATGAAGAAACAAAAGAAAAATTAAGAGGTGCAATACACTTTTTCCAAGGAGATAAAAATAATATTCAATTACAAATTGTAAATGGTGATAAAGTGGATAAAGCAGGGGGAATATATATTACACCACAAATCCTAAAGCAATTTGAGGAAATACTAGGTGAAGGAAAAGCAAGCGTTAAGGAAATTTAATGTCGCTTTTAGGGACAGTCCCCAAGCTACCACTTTTGTCCTACCTAGGGACAGGTTTAAACAGCAAAATAAGGGCATTATAAGTGCCCTTATTTTTTGGTCACAGAAAATTTACATTAATTATTTATTAAATACATTGCAAAAAGTTAAAAAGTAAAATATAATTAAAATGCTAAATTAGATATAAAAAGTAGGAGGAAACTTTATGTCCTATATTGAATTTAAAGATGTAGTAAAAGAATATAAAATGGGTGAAGTTTCTATAAAAGCATTGAATAAAACCAATTTTGAAATTGAAAAGGGAGAACTTGCAGTTGTTGTAGGTCCTAGTGGTGCAGGAAAAACCACAGCACTTAATATTTTAGGCGGTATGGATATTGCTACAAAAGGCAAGGTTATTGTTGATAATAAAGAGATAAGTTCATTAAAGGAAAAACAGCTAATTCAATACCGCAGGGAAGATATTGGGTTTGTTTTTCAGTTCTATAATTTAGTACAAAACTTAACTGCATTAGAAAATGTAGAACTGGCAACACAAATTTGTAAAAAACCTTTGGATCCAAAAACAATTTTAAAAAAAGTTGGACTAGAAGACAGGATGAAAAATTTTCCATCACAATTATCTGGTGGGGAGCAACAAAGGGTGGCTATTGCAAGAGCAATTGCTAAAAATCCAAAACTATTATTATGTGATGAGCCAACAGGTGCATTAGATTACAAGACAGGAAAACAGATTTTGCAATTATTACAAGATACCTGCCGAAAAGAAAAAATGACAGTTGTTATAATTACACACAACCAAGCATTAACACCAATGGCAGACAGGGTTATACATTTTAAAAATGGAACAGCATATGACATTAAAATAAATGAAAATCCAACACCTATTGAGTATATTGAGTGGTAACTGAGTGGTGAGTGATGGGTGCTGAGTGATGAGAAGTGAGGGGTTGGAGTAAAAAGTGAAAAAGGCTTTGATGAAAGATACCATAAAAGAAATAACACAGAATTTCAAACGATTTATATCCATTTTATTAATCGTTTTATTAGGCGTGGGATTTTTTGCTGGAATTAAAGCTACTAGCCCTGATATGAGAAAAACCATAGACAAATATTTTGATGATGAAAATGTTATGGATATTCAAGTGCTTTCAACACTTGGTCTAGTAGAAGATGATTTTGAAGCATTAGAAAATGTTGAAGGTGTAGAAAATATTGAAGCAAGCTATTCTACAGATGCTATTGTAAATGGTGATGATAAGGAAGTTGTAGTAAAATTAATGTCAGCACCTAAAGATATTAACAAACTTACACTAGTTGAAGGAAAACTTCCAGAAAGCAACAATGAGTGTGTAGTAGAGCCAAACTTTTTGTTAGGTACTGAGTATAAAATAGGGGATAAAATAACAATTGATGTAGAAGATATACAAAATGAAGATGGAGAAGATCAAGCATTACTTAAAGAAACAGAAGTAACAATTGTGGGAACAGTTCGTTCGCCACTATATATTTCTAGTGATAGGGGAAGCACAAAACTAGGCTCTGGCAAAATTAATTATTACATGTATATACCACTAGAAAACTTTGATACAGATATTAGAACAGAAGCATATATAACAGTAGCAGGTGCAAAAGACTTAAAAACATATAACAAAAACTATGAAGATACAGTTCAAGATGTTCAAGATAGAATAGAAGAAATTTCTGAAGAAAGAAGACAAGAAAGATATCAAGAAATTTATGATGAAGCAAATAAAAAAATTGAAGATGGACAAAAAGAATTAGATGAACAAAAGGAAAAAGCATATAAAGAAATTTCTAATGCAGAGAAACAAATTGAAGATGCTAAAAAAGAAGTAGAAAATGGATGGGTAGAATTACAAAATCAAAAAGCTTCTACCCAAAGTCAGCTAGCCCAAGCTAAAAAACAATTAGATGAAGCAGATGAAGAATTAACTAGCCAAGAAAAACTATTTGAAGAAGAAAAGAGAGTAGCAGAAACAGAAATATCACAGGCAAAAACACAACTAGAAACATTGGAAAATGTGCAAAAACAGTATAATACTTTAAATGCTACACTAACTACATTAAATAATAGCCTTAAAGCATTAAATTCACAATTAGAAGTGGAAACCGATGCAGAAAAAATAGAAGAAATAAAAATACAAATAACTAAATTACAGGCACAAATTACGCAAATTAATACTGGAATAGAAACAATAAAAGCAGAATTAGAAAAACAAGGAATAAATCTAGAAAGTCTAGACAAAACAATAAATAGTATTAAAGAGCAAATTTCATCTGGAGAAGAAGAACTAGAAAGTGCAGAGCAAGAACTAAAAAAAGCACGCACAACACTCAATACTCAAATTAAAAATTATGAAGCTAATAAAAAAAGTGCTGATAGTGGATTTGCTTCAGCAGAAGCTGAACTAAGCAATGCTGAAAAAGAAATTAAAGAAAACGAAGAAAAATTAGAAGATGAAAAGAAAAAAGCTGAAGAAGAAATAAAAAAGGCACAAGAGGAATTGGATGATGCCAAAGTTGAATTAGAACAAATAGAAAAACCGGATTGGTATATTTTAGATAGGGACACAAATGTTGGTTATGTTAGCTATTTACAAGAAACTGACAGAATTGAAAACATTGCAGCAGTTTTCCCAATAGTGTTTTTTATAGTTGCAGCACTAATTAGTTTAACTTCTATGACCAGGATGATAGAAGAGCAAAGGGGCCAAATAGGAACACTAAAGGCACTAGGATATAGAAAAAGGCAGATTGCAAGTAAATACATTATTTATGCTACAGTTTCAACAATTGTAGGTGGACTAATAGGCATGAGTATAGGATTTTATTTAATTCCTAAAGTTATAAGCGATATGTATGGAATGATGTACATATTACCACCAACTATATTAGAATTTAATATTGAATATGCAATTTTTGGTATGGTAGCAGCAGGGCTTTGCACAATAGGCTCAACAATTTATAGCTCAGTAAGAACACTAAGAAATACCCCCGCAAGTCTAATGAGACCAAAAGCACCAAAACCAGGAAAAAGAGTATTTTTAGAAAAAATACCATTTATTTGGAAACATTTAAACTTTACACAAAAAGTAACAGCTAGAAATGTTTTTAGGTATAAAAAGAGATTTCTAATGACAATTATAGGGGTAACTGGCTGTACTTCATTAATAGTTGCAGGATTTGGGCTTAGAAATGCGGTAGATTCTATGATTCCTGCACAATATGGAGAAATTTTTAAATATGATATACAAATGACATTAAAAGATGGGCTAAAACAAAAGGAAATTCAGAAAGCATATGATAAAATTGTAAATACAGCCGAGATAAAAAATACTTTAAAGGCAGAAATGCAATCAGTAGAAATTGTTAAAAATGATAATAATCAAGATATTCAGTTGATTGTGCCAGAGGACATAAGCAATTTATCGAATTTTATTGTCTTACGCGATAGAAAAGATAAAGAAAAAACATATACTTTAGATGAGCAAGGAATAATTATAACTGAAAAACTTGCTACATTATTAGATCTTAAAGTAGGAGATACAGTTACAATTAAAGATGCAGATGATGAGGAAGTAAATGCCAGAGTTTCTGCAATTACAGAAAATTATCTATACCACTATATGTATATGTCACCAGAATTATATAAAAATTTATACAATGAAGATATGAGACCAAATACAATCCTTGCCTTAACAGATGATTTGAGTGAAGAACAAGAAGATGCATTGGGAAAACAAATTTTGCAAGATGATAATATTGCAAGTATAGTTTTTACATCTGTAAGTGAAGGTATTTTTGAAGACGTAATGAATAATATGACATTGGTAGTTTGGATTTTGATAATTGCAGCAGGATTACTAGTATTAGTTGTATTATATAATTTATCTAATACAAATATTAGTGAGAGAATTAGAGAACTTGCAACAATAAAAGTTCTAGGTTTTTATGATAAGGAAGTATATGACTATGTAGGGCATGAGACAATTATACTAACAGCAATAGGAATACTTGTTGGTTTAATAGGCGGAAACTTTTTAACAACATTTATAATTAAAACCTGTGAACTAGATATATTGATGTTTAACCCATACATACCAGCATCATGCTATATATATGGAATTCTTATAACTGCTGTTTTTGCACTAATTGTAAATATTACAACATATTTTACTCTAAAGAAAATTAATATGATAGAGAGTTTAAAAAGCGTAGAATAAAAAGAAAGGAGATTTCGTATTTATACGAATATAACAATATGAAAATACAATTAAATGGACAAACAAAAGAAATAGATGAAAATAAAACAATTGCACAACTATTTAAAACAGAAATTGAGTCAGATGACACTATTATTGCGTGCAATTGTAATAATGAAATTAAAAGCTTAAATTATATACCAAAAGAAAATGACAATATTAATTTTGTAAATACATTGGTAAGTGATGGAAGAAAAATATATATTAGAGGACTTTTATATATAATGAGTAAAGCTTTTTGCGAGTGTTACCCAGAGGCGCTGCTTTCTGTAAATTACCAATTAACAAATGCAATGTATTGTGAAATAGACAATATGGAATTAACACAGGAAATGATAAAAAATGTTGGAACTAAAATGAAAGAAATTGTAAAAGCCAACTTGCCAATAAAAAAAGTGGAAATGACAAAAGAAGAAGCAGAAAAATTTTATGAAAAAGAAAAGACCCTAAGGGGAATATTACAATTAGATAATAAGGAAAAAGAAGAAGTTTCTTTGTATTTTTGTGAAGAATATTACAACTATTTTTATGGAGCAATGCCAATAAGTACAGGTTTTATACGTGTATTTGAAATATTACCATATAATGATGGATTTATAATTAGATATCCAAGCAAAAGAAATCCACATGAATTGGAAAAAGGAACTGCTAGTAAAAAAATGGTTGCTACATTGGATGAATACAAAGATATTCACAGAATACTAAATATAAATACTATATATAAACTAAACAAACAAATTACAAGTGGAAATGCAGCAGAGTTAGTTTTACTTGCAGAAGCGTTGCATGAAAAGAAAATTTCAGATATTGCAGATAATATAGTAAAAAGAAGGGGAGTAAAAGTTATACTAATTGCAGGTCCATCATCTTCTGGAAAAACAACATTTGCTAAAAGACTTGGAATACAATTAAGGCTAAATGGCTTAAAACCAGTTACCATATCTGTTGATAATTATTTTGTAGAAAGAAAAGATACTCCGCTAGACGAAAATGGAAAATATGATTTTGAGTGTTTAGAAGCAATTGATTTAAAATTATTTAATGACCATTTAAATGCTCTATTAAATGGAGAAGAAATTTTGTGCCCTACTTTTGATTTTAAATTAGGTACAAAACAATATAATGGAGAAAAAATGAAGTTAGCAGATGATGAAATACTTGTTATAGAAGGTATTCACTGCCTAAATGACAAACTAACAGAATCTATTCCAAAAGATAAGAAATATAAAATATATATAAGTGCATTAACAGTGCTTAATATTGACTATTATAACAGAATTTCTACAACAGATAGTAGATTAATGAGAAGGATGGTAAGAGACCACAATTTTAGAGGATACAGCGCATTACATACTCTGCAAATATGGGATTCTGTAAATAGAGGGGAAGAAAAGCACATATTCCCATTTCAAGAGCAAAGTGATAGTATGTTCAATACTTCACTTATATATGAAATTTGTGTGCTAAAAAAATATTTAATGCCATTATTAGCACAAATAGATAATACACACCCAGAATATTCAGAAGCAAAACGTTTACATGAATTTTTAAAATATTTTGAGGATATTGATGATAAATATGTTCCAGAAAATTCTTTATTAAGAGAATTCATTGGTGGAAGTGTTTTTGAATATTAGAAAAATGAGGTAAGATATGGGAAGAAAATTTACAGAAATAGATGAAGAATTTATTTGTGAAAATTGTGGAAATAAAGTAGAACCACTAGGATATACATGTAGGGACCATTGCAATAATTGCCTATGTTCAAAACATGTGGATATAAACCCAGGCGATAGAGAAGAAACATGCCATGGACTCTTAGAACCTATTAGGGTAGAATTAGATAGCAAAAAGGGCTATGTAATTATTTATCGTTGCAAAAAATGTGGGGCAATTCGTAAAAATAAGGCAGCAAATGATGATAATATGGATTTAATAATAGAGCTAACAACCAGGCAATAAATTGCCTGGTTGTTAGTTCTATCTATATAAATTTCCATTTGTATATTGTGGACCTTCTAGTTTTTCGCGTATATATGCCTTATCAATTGCCTCATTTATTTCATCAATTGTCTCATCTATCATATCCAAACGTACAGAGGTAATAGGTAAATTCTTAGTGCTTATAGATAGTGTTTTGCTATTGCAAATTATTGTAACAGTTTGTATGCTGTCTGGTATAATTCTAAATTTAAAGCCAAGCCTATCTTTTAAATAATATTTATAATCTTTTTTGCAGTTGGCACCACAATCTGGGTAGCAGTGGTTGGTTTTGCCTAAAAAGCAATAGTTTGTAGCCATAATAGGTAAGTTTCCATATACAATTAATTCAGAGTCGATATTAGATGTTCTTAATATTTCATTTAAGCCTTCTTCATTTAATTCACGTGATAATGTAACACAATTTAATCCAAGCTCTTTGTATTCTTCCATAGTGTAATTATTAAAAACATTTAATGAGTAATTTCCAATCAAATCATATTTGCCCTTGTATTTTTCTAAAAATTTAAAGTCAGCAATATTTGAAAGCACAAATCCTTTAACAGAAAATCTTGAAGTAATATCATCCAAGGAATTTAATATGATATTTTTGTAATTAGACTTTATAATGGTTGGCAAATAAATATATATATTATTATGCTCTGATAAATAATCAATAATATCTACATAATTTTTATTAACAAAAAGTTTTAATGCTAAGTAAATTCTAGAAATCTTATCATGTTCTAATTTAGTATAATCATAATCAGTAAATAAATGCCTTAAAGATAAAGAGATTTTTGGATGTGCCAATTTTGGAATATATGTAATAGTATCTTCATGCTCAAAAGTAATTTCGGGCGGTTTTCTAAAAACTCTTTTTTCAACTTCTTTTTCCAATTTTTCAATTGCATTTCTGCGTAGTTCATTTAAACTACTAATACTTGGAACATAAAGTCCATCGTCTAAATAAACAGTGACATTTTCAAAGGTATATGGGGTGTTATTAGTCTTAGAAATCTGCTTAATAATTCTTTCAACACTAGTTGGTGTTTTTAAAGCATCAACAGGAACAACATTTGAAACAGTTTCTATTTTAATATTGTGATAAATGCCAGAAGGATGAGCATCATTTGTAGTAAATAATTCCATTTTAATAGGTTCATCTTTTTTTATTGTAATATTACAGCTAATAGGAATTTTTTTATTCTCACAATTAATATATGAAATGCGGGCTTGTTCCATAAGCTTTTTGCTTGTCACTTTATAAACCTTACAACCAATTTTAATTTTACCCTTCATCCTGCCAATAGTAACCCTAGTTCTGGCATTTGCAGTTTTAATATTTTCATTATTATACATTAACTCAGAGACAAGATATGTAGAGTTCTCAGTTTCTAGGCTAATGGAATCACCTATATCAAGAGGAGTTTCTAAATTAATGGTAATATATCCTTTTCTAGAATTATATTTCTCAACAGTACCAATATAAATGCCAATATGATTAGGCTTATCTTTAAAAACAAAACCTCTATTAGGGTTAACACCAAGATGCCCACTAGAAAAACCACCACGATTGAAAATTTGCATTAAATCTGCAATATCCTTATCATCAATAATATATTCCCTACCACTTAGTGCCATATCAATATATTTTCTATAAATTCTAGTAACAGTTGCAACATATTCAGGATTTTTCATGCGACCTTCCATTTTAAAGCATTTTACACCTGCATTAATCAGACGTGGAATATATGCAAGACCACATAAATCCTTTGGACTAAGCATATAACCTTTATCCAATACTTTGCTTTTCTCAGATTGACCGTTTATTACTTACTGCCAATAATTCATATGGTAGCCTACAAGGGGCAGCACACTGACCACGATTTCCGTGAACGACCACCAACCGCACTAGAAAATAGGCATTGCCCAGAATAACATATACATAATGCGCCATGTATAAAAGTTTCTATCTCAACATTTGTATTATGACAAATATATTCGATTTCATCAATAGAAAGTTCCCTGGCAAGAACAACCCTTTTAAAACCTAATTTTTCTAATTCTAAAACACCTTGCAAATTATGTGCAGTCATCTGTGTACTTGCATGAATTGGCAAATCTGGAAAATTATCAATTAAATATTTAGCCAACCCTAAATCCTGCACAATAATAGCATCAATTCCAAATTCATAAGCTTTTTGCGCTAACTTAACAGCATCTTCAAACTCTGAGTTTTTAATTAAAGTATTTAAAGCTAAATGTGTTTTTACATTTCTAAGTTTGCAATACATAATTGCATCTTTTAAAGAATTTTCATTAATATTTGTCGCATAAATTCTAGCATTAAATTTATCAACACCAAAATATACACTATCAGCACCATTTTGTACTGCTGCTTTTAAACAATCTAAATCTCCTGCCGGAGCCAAAAGTTCAACCTTAGGCATAAAAACCTCCGCTAAAAAATATTAACCTTTATTATTGTAACACAAAATTTATATTTTGCATACTATGTAATAATATTATTCAAGAGAAGGAGGAAAATGAAATGCCAGAAGAAAGAGATTGTGGTTGCGGATGTGGACGCAATAATAACTGTGGTTGTTTTGGAAATTTATTTGGGGGTTCAGGATGCGGTGATAATAGCATACTATTCTTTATACTAATATTCTTACTACTATTTACAAACTGTGGATGCTGTAATAGATAATCAAAACTTTTTCGTTTTTTTTAGATTTTAATTGACTAGAAAATTTATTAGTGTTATACTTATTTTGTTGAAAAATGTCACAAACGAGGAGGAAAAAAATCCAATTCATTTTTGAAAAGGAGATTTGATATATATGAGAAAAACATTAAGTATAGCACTAATTATTTTATTATTATCAACAATATTTGTTTTCTATTTTGAAAAAAATTCTGAGGCTTCATATAGTTCTAAATTTGCAAATTATCCTGGGTATGAGGAATTAATAGAACATTTACAAAAAGAATATCCAAACTGGGAATTTGAAATTTATGAAACAGGGCTTGACTGGTCAGATGTTTTAGAAGCAGAAACAGTAGCAAGGCATGGTAGAAGCTTAATTTCCAAAAAAAGTTCTTTATGGAATTGTGCAACTTGTGGAAGCAAACAGTATGAACCTGGGTGGTATTGTGCTTCTGTAGCAGCAGTTGCATACTATTTAGACCCACGTAATTCCATATGTGAAGACTATATTTTCCAATTTGAACAATTAACATATGATTCTACAAATCAAACAAAAGAGGGCGTAGAAAAAATATTGGCTGATTGTGATTATATGCAAGGAAAAATTACATATTATGATACAAAAGGTGCCAAAAAAACAATTAACAAAACATATATAGATGTTATTATGGAAGCTGCAAAAACCTATGATGTTAGCCCATATCACATTGCATCAAGAATTCGCCAAGAAATTGGAACAGGTAAGGGAAGTGTAATAGTTTCTGGTACATATGGCTCATATAAGGGATACTATAACTACTTTAACTGGGGAGCTTTTGGAGATGACATTATAGGAAGTGGATTAAAAACAGCCAAAGATAAAGGCTGGACAAACCCAGAAAAAGCTATTAAAGGTGGAGTAGAGGCAATTGCTAAAAACTATATTAGTATTGGACAAGACACTTTATATTTTCAAAAATTTGATGTAGTAGATGGTGGAGATGGATATTATGGCCACCAATACATGACAAATGTTTCTGCTAGCAAAACAGAGGGACAAACTGTAAGAAGTGCATATAAATCAATTGGACTTCTTTCAAAAGACATAAAAATTAAATTTAAAATTCCGGTATATAAAAATATGCCAACAATAAAAGCTGCAGAGCCTGGTAAAGAAACCATTATTACACAAGATGTGCAAATTAATGAAAACAGTGTAAATATTAGAAAAACTGCTAGCATAAGTGGAACAGTACTTAAGACACTTAATAAAGGAACAAAATTATTAAGAATTGAGTTAGCAGAGAAAAAAGATTCTGATGGATATTATTGGGATAAAGTAGTATTAAGTGATGGTTCAAAAGGCTATGTTTCAAGAACATATTTAACAGAACTTTCTCTTCAAAGTAATTGCAACGAAAAATATGTGGTGCTAAATGAAGTTGCTTTAAGAAATGGTCCAGGAACTTCAGGTACAGAGATTATAAAATATATATCACCAGGAAAAATTGTTACAGCTGTAGAAAAAGGAAAATATCCAAACTTAAATGGAGAAAGTTGGTACCGTGTAAAACTTTCTGATGGAAGTTGTGGATATGTGGCAATTGGAACTGAAAAAGACCCTAATATAGATTTATATGATGAGGCAAGTGGAAAATATGATTATGTAGAAGTAATATGCACAGATGGACTTAACATTAGGTCTAAGCCAACAACTAGTGGTAATAATGTTATAACTGCTGTAGTACAAGGAACAGAACTATTTAGAATACAAAAAGAAGCATCAAATGATGGCGGATATATTTGGGATAAAGTTGTTACACAATCTGGAATAGTAGGTTATGTAGTAAGGCAGGATAAAGAAACTGGAGAAGCTTGGATAAAATCTCTAAGTACTGTAAAATATGTAGTTGAAGATGAAGAAGAAAATGTGGTTTGTGTTCCAGGGCTTACTGCAGAAGGGCTAAAAGCATTATCCGATAACATTGTAGTAAAAAATGGAGATAAGACCGTTGCAAAAGATGCTAAAATAGGTACAGGCCACACAATTACGATAGATGGTAAAACATACACAGCAGTAGTTAAGGGAGATGTAAAAGGAACAGGAACTGTTACAACTATAGATGCAGCGAGGGTATTAAAAAATGCCGCTAAGAAATATACATTAGAAGGTCCATATTTAGAAGCTGCAGAAGTAACGGGTGATGGTAAAGTAACAACAGTAGATGCAGCAAGAATTTTAAAAGCAGCAGCTGGAAAATACAATTTAGAAGTAGAATAAATATAAATAAAGTGAGGAAAAAATAATGAAAAAAAATACTATAAGAATAACAATATTTTTAATGGTTTTGATGTTAATGGTTACAGTGTTTTATTCAAAACCAGTTGAAGCAGTCAGCACAACACTAAGTGCAAGTAGTGCTACAGTAGAATCAGGAGAAAGCTTTTCTATAACGGTAAGTTCTTCATTAAGTTTATCTGCTTGGACTATTAATTTAACCAATAATGGTGGTTGCACTTTCACGAGTGCGTCTGGCGGAGAAATTACAGGTACTTCTGTTTATGGAACTAGTTTAAATGGCACAAAAACTCTTGCCACATATAAATTTAAGGCACCAAGTGTAACAAAAGATACTAAATATACAATTAGTTTTAGTGGAACAAGCATGGGAGATTCGACTGATGAGGTAAATCTAGTAGACGATGCAAGTTGTTCTGCTACTGTAACAGTAAAAGCTAAAAATACAAGTAGCTCTGGTGGTTCGAGTTCAAGTGGAAGCTCAGGCTCTTCATCAAGTGGTTCTAGCACAACTAAAAAACCAACATTTAAATCAGTTGATGATACAGTATATACAAAACAAGAGTGTAACTTACGTTCAAGTTGGTCAACAAGCAGTAGTGCTACTTCAGTACCAGCTGGAACAGAATTAAAACTAACAGGAACTTCAACTGAAAAAGATAACGATGGCAATACATGGTATCGTGTAACATATAATGGAGCTACAAAATATATTGCAAGCTTTTTAATTACATATGATAAACCAGAAAAAGAGGAAGAAGAAGAAAAATCTAGCAACAAAAACCTTTCTTCATTATCAATTGAAGGTGTTGAGATGACACCAGAATTTAAAAAAGAAACTACACAATATACTGCAACTGTAGATGGAGATGTAACAGAGCTTAAAATAGATGCAAAAGCAGAAGATAGTAAAGCAAAAGTAACTGTAGAAGGTAATGAAAATTTACAAGAAGGAGATAATGTTATAAAAGTTAAAGTAACAGCAGAAGATAATACAACAAGAACATATTTTATTACTGTAAAAAAAGGTGAAGGAACAATAACAGATGATACTTTAAAACTATCAGCATTAACAATAGAAAGAGTAAACTTTGAAGGTGCATTTAGCCCAGATACATATACATATGAATTACCACTAAATACATTTGTAGATAGCCTTGAAATTACAGCAACTCCAAATCAAGCAGATGCAACAGTTGAGATTATAGGAAACAGCAATTTCCAAATCGGCGAAAATGTAGTAACTATATTATTAACTTCAGCAGATGGAACTGAAACAGCTACATACCAAATTAAAGTAAATATTGCAGAAGGTGCAACAGTAGAAGAGGAAGAAAGCGAATTAGGCATGCCTGTATATATTGGAATTGGAGTTGGAATTGCAATAGTTATTATTGCTATATATATTATCATCAAACGTAGAAGAGCAAAGAAAGATGAAGAGTTAGATGAAAATACAGATAACAGCGATGGCAATATAAATATTAATTTAATGTCAAGATATGAAACTGATGATGAAGAAATAAAAAGAAAACCAAAAAAAGAGAAAAAAGACGATAAATTGGATGACTTTATAAAAAATGATGAAGAAGAAAAAAACGAAGGCAAACCTAAGAAACCAAAAGGTAGACATTCAATGTAATATATTTAAAACGTTAGCGATTTTGCTAACGTTTTTTCTTGCACATGGAAAAATTAAAATTTTTTGATTTTGTTAATTCCTGGCTTTTTCATAACAAATTTTTGCCCAATAATATTTATATATTTTATATTTCACTGACATAAAATATATAAAGGGGGAAAATATATGATAAGATTTACAAAAATGCAGGGATTGGGAAATGATTATATATATATTAATAACATCACTAACAATATTAAAGAAACTTCAAAATTGGCTAAAATTATGAGTGATAGACATTTTGGTGTAGGAGGCAATGGGATAATTTTAATAGAAAAAAGTAATATTGCCGATTTTAAAATGAAAATGTTTAATCAAGATGGAAGTGAAGCTGAAATGTGTGGTAATGGAATTAGGTGCGTTGGAAAGTTTGTATATGATAAAGGATTAACTAATAAAACTAATATTAGCATAGAAACTTTGGCAGGCATAAAAAAATTAAGATTAAATATTTTAAATAAAAAAGTAAATACAGTTGAAGTAGACATGGGAGAGCCGATTTTAGAAGCTAGTAAAATACCGGTGTTATCAGATGCATGTCCTATTAAAAACCTAAAAATCAATGCAAACGGCAAAGACTTTATATTTACATGTGTATCAATGGGGAACCCTCATGCAATAACTATTGTAAAGAATATAGATAATTTTAACGTTGAAGAATATGGAAAATTAATAGAACATAATAAACTATTTCCTCAAAAAACTAATGTTGAGTTTATAGAAATTATAGACAGACATAACATAAAAATGAGAGTATGGGAAAGAGGAACAGGTGAAACTCTAGCATGCGGAACAGGAGCTTGTGCTTCGGTTGTAGCTTGCAATTTAAATGGATTAATTGATAACAAAGCAAATGTTAAATTACTAGGTGGAAAACTAGAAGTAACTTGGGATAAAGAAAATAATCATGTGTATATGATTGGTCCTGCAGTTACTGTGTTTGAAGGGACGTGTTTTTCTAAGTATCATCTAAGCCATAATAACCTATAAGCAAACATTAAATAGCTTGATTTAAGTAAAAAAATGAGATATAATTTAAACATAAAAATAAATGAATTAAATAGGAAGTGACAAACAATGGATAAACAACAAAATTCGGTTAATATCAACTGGTATCCTCGGGCATATGGCTAAGACAAAAAGGCAAATTATAGAAGATTTAAAATTGATAGATATTGTAGCAGAAATTATTGACAGTCGCATACCAATATCTAGCCAGAATCCAGATATAAAAGAAATAATAAAAGATAAAAAAAGACTTATTATATTAAATAAGTCTGATTTGGCATGTGAAAAAGAAAACAAAAAGTGGGTAACATATTTTGAAAATAATAATATTTCAGCTGTATTAGTTGATTCTGCTACAGGCAAAGGAATTAAAGATGCAATTAATGAAATAAATGAGATTTATGATAAAGAAAAATATGAGGAAAAAGGCAGGATAGGGAAATCTATAAGAATAATGATATTAGGAATTCCAAATGTGGGTAAATCTTCGTTTATAAACAGAATTGCAAAAAAAAATACGGCACAAGTTGGAAACAAACCAGGAGTAACAAGACAAAAACAATGGATACATGTATCAGATAAAATAGAATTGCTAGATACGCCGGGAGTGTTATGGCCAAAATTAGATAATGAAAAAATTGCTTTAAATTTAGCATATACTGGAACTATAAAAAATGATATATTGTCAATAACAGATATTGGTTATGAATTTTTAAAATTATTTCAAAAAAGATATTTAGAAAATTTAAAACAAAGATATAAACTTAACGAAGATGAAATAAATGATATTTTACAAATTGAAGAACAAAGAGAAAAAACATTAGCATTAATGGCTTTAATAGCAAAAAAACGTGGAGCAATAATATCCGGCGGAGAAATTGACTATGAAAGAGTTGCAAATATTTTATTAGAAGATTTTAAAAATGGAAAATTAGGGAGAATTACATTGGAGACAGTTGGGGACGGGTCTCAGAGGTGAAAATTTGCTACTTAGGGACAGGTCATTAAATTAATTTAGAAATGGTAGGAGAATATAAATTGGACATATTTGATAGAACTAGGAATGTAGAAGAAGTAAAACAATTATCACCATTAACATGGGCATATGTAGGAGATGCAGTATATGAACTATATATTAGGACATATTTAATAAACACTACAAAGTTAAAACCGCATGAACTACATTTAAAATCAATAAAATATGTAAAAGCTAAAGCACAAGCAGAGATACTAGAAAAAATAGCAGAAATGTTAACAGAACAAGAAAAAGATATTCTTAGAAGAGGAAGGAATACAAAAGTAAATCATAATGCTAAAAATGCAACTGTACAAGAATATATGTATGCAACAGCATTTGAAGCATTAATAGGATATTTGTATTTAACAAAGCAAGAAAAAAGGTTGGGAGAAATTTTTCGGTGAAATTTTGAAATAGAAAAACACCCAAAACTGTTGACAAAATCTTTTAAAACTAGTATAATTTTATAGTACTATTTTTAATAAGTAAGATATATAAAGTTATATAAGTAACAGTCAAGGGAGGGAAGCACAATGGCACAACCAAAAAGAAGATGGTCAAAAGCAAGAACACATTCAAAAAGATCTACATGGAAATTGGAAAATCAAAATTTAGTTGATTGCCCACATTGCCATGAAAAAATAATGCAACACAGAGTATGCCCAAATTGTGGATATTATGATGGAAAAGAAGTAGTTGCAAAATCTGAAGAATAAAATATTATGTAGAAAGATAAAAAATTATCTTTCTATTTTTTTTGCCTACAAACTTAAATAAATTTGCTAATTTAATTGACTTTTTAATAGTTAAAACATATAATCTATCTATCAAAAACTAAAAACAAGGAGTTAACAATATGTGTGGATTTGTAGGATATGTTAATAAAAAAAATAAAGACAAAGACATAATAAGCCAAATGGGAGATAAAATAAAACACCGTGGTCCTGATAGTGAAGGGTTATATACAGATGATGAACTTCACATGGCTTTTAGAAGACTAAGCATTATAGATTTAAAAGGTGGAGACCAGCCGATATATAACGAAAATAAAAATTTAGTTATAATGTTCAATGGAGAAATATATAATTTTCAAGAGCTAAGAGAAGATTTAGAGAAAAAAGGACATACATTTTCAACAAAAACCGATACGGAAGTCATATTACACGGCTACGAAGAATACAAGGAGAAAATTTTAGATAAACTAAGAGGAATGTATGCATTTGTAATATACGATACTGTAGAAAAAGAATTATTTGCTGCAAGAGATATTTTTGGGATTAAGCCATTTTATTATGCAAATATGAACGAAACCTTTTTCTTTGGCTCTGAGATTAAAGCTTTTTTACCAAACCCAGATTTTAAAAAAGAACTAAACAAACAAGCATTAAAAACATATTTGACATTTCAGTATAACCCAATGGAAGAAACATTTTTTAAAGGAGTATATAAATTAAAACCAGGGCATTGCTTATTATATAAAGAAGGAAATCTAACAGTAAAACCATATTTTAATTTGGAATTCAAACCAACTAAAGAAAAAATAAAAGAAGAAGACATTGTTAACAAAATTAATGAAGAAGTAATTAGCAGTGTAGAAAAGCACAAAATTAGTGATGTTAAAGTTGGAGCATTTTTAAGTGCTGGAATAGATTCTTCATATATTGTTTCAATATTAAAACCAAATGAGACTTTTACAGTTGGATTTGAACAAAATGGATTTAATGAAATACAGCCAGCAAAAGATTTAAGCAAATTACTTGGCATTGAAAATGATAACAAAGTTATTAGTGCAGATGAATTTTTTGAGGCACTGCCAGAAGTGCAATACCACTCAGATGAACCACATGCAAATTTATCAGCTGTACCACTATATTTCTTAAGTGAATTATCAAGAAAAGAAGTTACTGTTGTATTATCTGGTGAGGGGGCAGATGAATTATTTGGTGGATATCAAACATATCCAGAAAGTGAGATAATAAAATTATACCGTCATTTGCCTAAAGCATTACGCCATTTTAATGCTAAAATTGCAGAAAAACTTCCAGATATAAGAGGTAAACAATTCTTTATTAGAGGGGCAGAAACTGTAGAAGAAAGCTATATAGGACAAGCCAAAGTATTTACAGATGAGGAAGCAAATGAAATAGTAAAAGATGAATACAAAACAGATATAAAGGCCTGTGATATTACTAGACCATATTTTGATAATGTAAAAGATTTAGATGACATTACGAAAAAACAATATATTGATATGTTTTTATGGCTTCCAAATGATATTTTACTAAAAGCAGACAAAATGACAATGGCACACTCTTTAGAACTTAGAGTTCCATATTTGGATAAAGAAGTACTAAAACTAGCTTTGACACTACCTAAAAAATATAAAGTAAAAAATAAAATAGGAAAATATGCCTTAAGGAGAGCTGCTGCTAAAAAAATTCCACAAGAGTGGTTTAATAGACCAAAATTAGGCTTTTTAGTGCCATTCAAGGACTTTCTAAAACAAGAAAAATATTATAACATTGTAAAAAAAGAATTTGAAGCAGATTATGCAAAAGAATTTTTTAACACTGATGAACTAATAGAAATGCTTGATAAGCATTATAATGGAATAGAACAAACACACCGCAAAATATACACAGCATATTCGTTCTTGCTATGGTATAAAGAGTATTTTATAGCTTAGCATAGAAAGCAATATTAAAACCAAGATGAAAATAAAAAGTCATTTTAGTTTTTTGTAATTTTGTGTCGAATTTTGTTGACATATGAAGAAGTATTGAATATAATAGGTGTGGATTTGAAAAAAATTCAATTAAATACAAATTTCAATTTTAGATTGGAAGGGGGTGAACAATTATGCAGAAGAATAGAAAGGCAATTATTGTTGCTGTAGTTATTGTTTTACTCCTTATTATTTTTGCCGTTATTTTCATACTTTCTAATCAAAAATATACAGTAACTTTTGATTCTAAAGGTGGAACATTAGTTGAAGCACAAGAAGTAAAGAAAAATGAAACAGCTACGGAACCTGCTGACCCAACAAGAGAAGGATATATTTTCTTGGGATGGTATACTAGCGAAACAAGTACTGTAGAATATGATTTCGATACAAAAGTAGTAGAAGATATCACATTAATTGCAAAATGGGGACAAATTGGAGAAATTACTGATATTTCTATAGACTTAAAAGAAACAGAGCTAACAGTTGATGATGAAGTTTTATTATCAGCAATTGTTATGGCTGGTGATAAAGAAGTAGAAGATGCAGAATTAGTTTGGTCTTCAAGTGATGAAACAATTGCTACTGTTGATGAAAGTGGAAAATTAACAGCATTAAAGGCTGGCACAGTAACAATTACAGTTACAGCAAATGGAAGCATTAGAGCAGAAATTGAAATTACAATTAACGAAAAAGAAGATGAAAAAGACGAGGAAGAAGATAAGGAATCTACTACAAATACAGCTTCTGGAAATACAAGTACAAAGCCAAGTAAACCAAGCACTGGTGGTTCTAGCAAACCAGAAGAAAAGCCGGAAGAAGATAAACCAACAGAGCCAGAAAAACCAGAAGAAGAGGAACCAACAGAGCCAGAAGTAACTTATAGTTATTTATGGGAAAAAATAGGTGAGAGTACAGCTAATCAATATATCTTATACATTGTAAGTTCAGAAGGACAAAAAGTATCTGGAACAGCTACTGTTACTACAGTGGGTGGAGCTCGAGAAACAATATCAATTCCAGCAACTGGAAGAAACGATTTAATAAAAGATATAGTATCTAGTATAACTAACATTAAAGCAAGTTAGAAAAAAGGAAAGGATTTAAAATTATGAGTAAGAGTATTAAAAGAATAATAGTTTTTCTTTTGATTCTTGCAGCTGTAGTAATGCTAAGCTTAGGCATGGCTGTTAAAGCTACAACACCAACAATAACAGAAACTACAGACCCTAATGATGGATATGATACAATTGAGGATGGTTCTATTATTATTGGTACAACTAAGTTTACTCCAGGAACAGTTGTAACTGGTGTAAGAGCAGCTACAGCAGGATCAAATGATATGCTTGTATATGCTTCTAAAAATGGAAGTATTGAAAACTATTCTTCGCCAAAAATGTATTATTATATTTGGGGTGAATGGTATGAATATGATGAAACAGGCAAAATGAAAATTGTTGAACAAGGTATTGAATCATTAGATATTTACTTTGTAAATAATGTTCAAAAAGAAGGAATTCAAATTCCAACAGCACCAGAAGAAAAAGCTGAATATACAGTATTTTTCTTAAATGGACAAACTGAAGTAGCACAAAAGAAAGTATTAGAAGGTGAAACAATTGCAGAATTACCAACAGTAGCAGACACTGAAACTAGCATTTGTGTTGGTTGGAAAGATTTAGCAGGTAATGAATTTACATCTAGCACACCAGTAACAGGTGATACAGTTTTATTCCCAGTATGGGAAGAAAAACAAAAAGTAGAACTTTCACTTACAGCTAACGGAACAACAACTACAGAAGAATATTATGTAGGACAAGAAATAACAGAAGTTGCTACAAAAGACGGATATACTTTTGAAGGTTGGTTTGCAGAAGATGGCACAGAATATGAAACACCATTTGATATGCCAGAAACAGCTTTAGCTTTAACTGCAAAATGGAGTAAAACTGTATCAAATGTTGATAAATTCAAATCTGGAATTGCTAACGCAACAGAAACAACAACAATGACATTAGGTGATAACATTACAGGAATTAGTGAAACATTAACTATTAACAAAGATATAGTATTAGAAGGTAATGGAAAAACACTTTCATTTAATGCTATAAACAAAGATGCAAGCAGAGTAGCAAGTGCCCTAGTTATAAATAAAGATAATGTAGTTGTAAATGATTTAACAGTTGAAATGACAGCACAAGAGGGATGGCAAGGAAATTATGCAATCCAAGTATATAATTCAAAAGGAGTTGTATTAAATAATGTAACCGCTTCTAATGGAGATGCTGGATTACTTATTAATGCATCTGAAGCAGAATTAACAGGAACAACAACACTATTAAATAATGAAGTTGGTGGAATTGAAGTATCTAAAGGTACAGGAACAGGACTACAAAACAGTACATTAACTGTTACTGGAACAATTTCAATGAATAATGAAGAAAGAACTGTACCTGTGATTTGGATTGAACCAAATCAAGGAACAGTTACAGGTGAAGGTGTAGCAGATTATCATGTAACAACAGAAACTAATAGCGAAAATAAAACATATTACTATTCAAGTAAAGAATTTGCAACAACACAAAAAGTTGAAACAACAGAGGAAGTTGATAGTTTATTAGAAGCTATTGCAAATGGAGATGTTGACAATGTTGAATTATCTAAAAATGTTGTTATTGAAAAGTCAGAGCCACTTACACTTGATAAGCCAATAACAATCAATGGTAATGGTGCTACTATAAAAGATTCATTAAATATTACAGGTGATAATGTAACAGTAAAAGATGTAGTATTAAATGACAAAGTAACGGTTAGTGGTGATAATGCCGTTTTAGACGAAATCGAGATGACAGGAGTTGATACAGGCTATACAGCTTCAAAACCATCAGGAGTAGCTTTAATAAAAGTAACTTCAGAAGGAGAGTTTACATTAACTAATTCAGAAATTACTAATGTAACAGGAACAGCATATAATCTTATAAGTGTTGCAACTCCTGAAAAAGTAATAATAGAGAATAATACATTTGGAACAGGTATAGGTGATTTAGCTGGAATTTATGATCCTATTGAATTTAGCCAATCAGAAAATATACCAGTAAAAGATGGAACAACAATAAGGAACAATGTATTTAATTTTCAATCAGGTAATAATGTTATTAGTATGTATAATATAGAAAATGGAGCAACAATAACTATTGAAGATAATACATTTGCTTATTCTGGAAATGCACTAAGATTATCAAACTATTACAATACTTCTGCAACATTTAATATTTATAACAATACTATATTAGATGGTGCAACAGATGGATATGGTGGATTTATTTGCTTCCAAGCTGTTGATGATACAGCACCTGCACATGCAGATACATATTTTGCAAAATATACTATTAATGTTAAGAATTTAATAGGAACAGATGGAAATGTAATTAATACTATTGAAGGAGAAGAAACTGGTGCTAACCGTGTGGGATATTATTATGCTGACTATACACCAGACCATACTATGCCAGATACAGCAAAAGCAGTAATAAACTTCATCGATGAATAATATATTTAATTTAAAAGAGAGGGAAACCTCTCTTTTTATTTATGAACATTAAAAGTTAATATTAAATGATTATAAAGTAATTAAACAATATACAAAATTTTATTATTAGGAAAATATTTATGCATATTATCACGAAAAAAACTTTCACCTTCTTCACGAATAAAAGCTTTGTACCAATATTTTCCTTTTCCTCTTCCCGTCATAAGTTCTTTATTATATAAATTAATGGCATTTGGAAAAGCTTCTTCATTAATTTTAGTGTGAACATAGCTATAAGTCATAAAAATAATTTCAAAAAATACATCTTTTTTTACTTCTTCTGTTAGTTCATTGTTTAGCCTTTGAATTAGTTCAAGGTATAGTTCTTTCCAATTATCTAGAAAAATAACAGGTGCAATTAAAATTCCTATTTTATAGCCTGCTTGATTTAATTTATTAATGGCTTCAATTCGACCACTCAACCTAGAAGTTCCAAACTCGACTTTATTTATAATATCTTCTGGATTTACACTAACCCTAACAATAACTTTTCCATTATGTTCTAAAGGTAAAATAGGGTCTACCATATCAAATTTAGTTGGAAAAGTCAAAAAGCCTTTTGATGTGTTTTTAAAATTCTCAATTGTCCACACCAAATTATTAGTAATAGTATTTTCTAAAATTAAATCACTATTACTACCAATTTCAAAAGTAAGTTCTTTTTCAGAATTTTCAGCAGTTTTTATAATCTTACCTAACATTTGCTCACGATTAACAAAAAGCCTTAAATATGCACATTTGTTGTAATTACAAATTAGATAGCAATATAAACAAGAAGCTGTGCAACCAGAAGAAGTATAAGGAACTAAAAAATCTGAAACTTTGTGATTTTCTACAAATTTATGAGTTTTCCTTACACCTATAATTAAATTTCTTTTCATATATGGAAAATCTTTGTTAGATTTATTTCTCATTTCTTCAATATTATTATGATTTTCTATAACTACCTTGGGAATATCAGCATATTTTTGCATCAATTCTTTTCCTAACTCATAATTTTCAATATCTTTTTCATAATAAATAGCTTGTGGTATAAACATTTTTAATCACCTTCACTTATTTTTACCAATACAAATTTATTTATGCATAATTTTAAATTATCAAGAATCTATGTTTTACATTAGTAAATAATTCTAGTTTTCTATTGCAACTAAAACAAAAATAATATAAAATTGTAATATAAAAAATCGGAAGGAAATGAAAAAAATGAAGAACTACTTTTTTACATCAGAAAGTGTAACAGAAGGGCATCCAGATAAACTATGTGACTATATTTCAGATAGCATATTGGACGAGTGCTTAAAACAAGATAAAAATTCAAGAGTGGCAGTAGAAACATTTGCAGCAAATAATAACATTATAATTGCAGGGCAAATTACTTCAAATGCAAAATTTGATATAGAAAAATTGGTAAGAGAAAAAATAAAAGAAATTGGGTTTGATAATGAAAAAACAGATATGGATTATAGAACATGTAATATTAAAATAGACATTAATAAACAAAGCCCAGATATTGCACTAGGAGTGGATACAGGTGGCGCAGGAGACCAAGGCATTATGTTTGGCTATGCCTGTGACGAAACAGAAAACTATATGCCATATGCAATAGACATGGCACATAAACTATCAAAAAAACTAGCAGAAGTACGAAAAAATAATGAAATACCATATTTAAGACCGGACGGAAAAACGCAAGTAACAGTAGAATACGAAGAGGACAAACCAAAAAGAATAGAAAACATTTTAATCTCAACACAAACACTGGATAATATACCAAATGAACAATTAAGGAAAGATATTATAGAAAAAATAATTAAAAAAGTTATTCCGGCAAACATGATGGATGAGCAAACTAAAATATATATAAATCCAACAGGTAGATTTGTAATAGGTGGACCACTTGGAGATACCGGCCTTACTGGAAGAAAAATTATTGTAGATACATATGGTGGTTATGCAAGGCACGGTGGTGGAGCATTTTCTGGAAAAGATGCGAGCAAAGTAGATAGGTCGGCTACATATATGTTACGACATATTGCTAAAAATCTAGTAGCAAATGGATATGCAAAAAAATGCGAAATTCAAGTATCATATGGAATTGGAATAAAAGAGCCACTTTCTATTTTTGTTAATACATTTGGTACAAGTAATAAAAAAGATGAAGAATTAGTTAAATTAATAAAAGAAAAATTTGACTTAACACCAAATGGAATTATACAGTACTTAGGCTTAAAAGAGCCAATTTATACTAAGACAACTAATTATGGACATTTTGGAAAACAAGATTTATCATGGGAAAACATTATTAAAGTTTAAAACAAATTTAAAAATTAAATAACTTCATAAATTTATAAAAACATAAAATTATAGGAGGAAAGATATGGAAAGAAAAGATGCAATTGAATTATTAAAAAAATATAACAAAGAAGAATTTCACTTATTACATGCTTTAACAGTGGAAGGGGTTATGAAATATTTTTCAAAGGAACTAGGATATAATCCAGAATATTGGGGACTAGTTGGGTTATTACATGATGTGGATTTTGAGCAATATCCGGACCAACATTGCCAGAAAGCACCTGAACTTCTAAAAGAAATAAATACAACAGATGAAATGATTTATAGTATTTGCTCACACGGATATGGAATTTGTTCAGAGATAGAACCTAAGCATCAAATGGAGAAAATTTTATTTGCCACTGATGAACTAACAGGAATTATTTGGGCAACAGCCAAAATGAGACCATCCAAAAGCACTAAAGATATGGAAGTTTCAAGTTTGAAGAAGAAATTCAAAGACAAAAAATTCGCGGCAGGATGCTCAAGAGATGTAATTAAGCAAGGTGCTGATATGTTAGGTTGGGAACTAGATGAACTTTTAGAAAAGACAATATTAGCAATGAGAGATTGTGAAGACGAAGTACGAGTTGAGTTGGAAAAAATAAAATAAATTTCAATGTGGTTTTGCGTAGCTTTATGAATTAACAAATCAAAAAGTAAATTCCAGTTAATAGATGGAATTTACTTTTAAATTTAGGGGAAAATGGTAAAATATGTATTTTTCTTGATTTATTTAAAAAAGTGTGATATAAACTTATATGTTGTAAATATAATAAAAATGAGGAATCATATAAAATCATGGAATAATAAGTCCACATATAGGGCTTGTTTTTTTCCGTGGGAGAAGGAGAAAAAATCAATGATAAAACATTTAGTAAAATCAATAAGAGAGTATAAAAAGCCAGCAATTTTAACACCCATTTTTATGATTTTAGAAGTAGCAATGGAAATTACAATTCCATTTTTAGTAGCAAAATTAATAGATGAAGGTGTTAATGCAAATGACACAAAAGCTATTTTTATAATAGGTGCAGAACTTTTAATAGCAGCACTTTTATCGCTATTTTTTGGTGTGCAATCAGGAAAAAATGCTGCAATTGCATCAGCAGGATTTGCTAAGAATTTACGTCAAGATATGTATGAAAAAATGCAAAAATATTCATTTTTTAATATTGATAAATTTAGCACATCAAGTATTGTAACAAGACTAACAACAGATGTAACAAACGTACAAATGGCGTTTATGATGATTATAAGGGGAGCTGTAAGAGCGCCAATTACAATTATTTGTGCTTTAGTTATGTCATTTACAATAAACCCTAAAGTTGCACTAATATTTTTAATTGCTTCACCTATACTTGGTGGTTTGCTAATATTAATAGCTAAAACAGTTCACCCAATTTTTGAAAAAGTATTTAGAACATATGATAAATTAAATAATGTTGTGCAAGAAAATGTAAGAGGAGTAAGAGTAGTAAAATCATTTGTAAAAGAAGATGCGGAAATTAGTAAATTTGACAAAGTATCTCAAACGATTTATGAAAACTTTTATAGAGCAGAAAAATTACTTGCATTAAATAACCCATTAATGCAATTTACAGTATATACTTGTATAACACTTATATCATGGTTTGGTGCAAAGGCAATTGTGGGTGGAAGTCTTACAACAGGAGAACTAACAAGTTTAATTACATATGCAATGCAAATTTTATCTAGCTTAATGTTGGTTTCTATGGTGTTTGTAATGATTACAATGTCACTTGAATCTGCAAGAAGAATTGTAGAAATACTAGAAGAAGTACCAGATTTAGATAACCCAGAAAAACCTGTTATGGAAGTAAAAAATGGAGATATTGAGTTTAAAAATGTAAGCTTTAGTTATGTTAAAGACAAGAAAAAATTATGCTTGCAAAATATTAATTTAAATATAAAATCTGGTCAAACAATTGGAATTATAGGTGGAACAGGAAGTTCTAAATCTTCTTTAGTGCAATTAATTCCAAGGCTATATGATGTAACAGAAGGAGAACTAAAAGTTGGTGGAGTTAATGTGAAAGATTATGACATTAAAACTCTAAGAGATGCTGTTTCAATGGTACTCCAAAAAAATGAATTATTTTCAGGTACAATTAAAGAGAATTTAAGATGGGGAAATGAGAACGCTACAGATGATGAAATTGAAGAAGCTTGCAAATTAGCGCAGGCAGATGAATTTATTAATGGATTTATTGATAAATATGATACACATATCGAACAAGGTGGCACAAATGTGTCAGGTGGTCAAAAGCAAAGGCTTTGCATTGCTAGAGCACTTTTGAAAAAACCAAAAATATTAATATTAGATGATTCAACTTCTGCAGTAGATACAAAAACTGATAGCTTGATTAGAAAAGCTTTTGCTGAAAAAATTCCAAATACAACCAAAATTATAATTGCACAAAGAATTTCTTCAGTACAAGATAGTGACCAAATTATAATATTAGATAATGGAAAAATAAATGGAATAGGAACACATGAAGAACTACTAAAATCAAACAGTATTTATCAAGAAGTTTATTATTCACAAGTAAAGGCAGGTGAAGAAGAATGTCAAAAAGCGTAAAATCTAAAAAGAAAAAAATTGATAGACAAACAATTACTAGATTATTAGGATATGTTTTTAGAGAATATAAATTGCAATTTGCAATAGTACTTATATTAGTTGTTTTAAGCTCTCTAACAAATATTGCAAGTTCATTATTTATAGAAAGTTTAATTGATGACTATATTTCACCTATGCTATTACAAGATAACCCAGTATTTACACCTTTACTTAAAGCATTATCAATTATGGCATGTATATATTTAGTTGGTATAGTATCTTCTTACTTGTATAATAGGATAATGTCAAAAATATCACAAGGCACATTAAAAACAATACGTGATGAAATGTTTGCAAAAATGCAAAGATTACCTATAAAATACTTTGATACACATACACATGGTGATATTATGAGCTATTACACAAACGATACTGACACACTAAGGGAATTAATATCAAGAGGAATACCTGAAATATTTTCAATGGTTATAACACTTGTTTCAACATTTGTAGCAATGTTATGCACAAGTGCATATTTAACAGTGTTAGTTATATTCCTTGCAATTATAATGGTAAAAGTAACACAAAATATTGGTGGCAAGAGTAGCAAATACTTTGTAAGGCAACAAATAACAATTGCAAAAGCCAATGGATTTATTGAAGAAATGATAAATGGACAAAAAGTAGTAAAAGTATTTTCACATGAAGAACAATCAATAAAAGATTTCAAAGAGATTAATGACGAATTATGCAATGCAACAACACTTGCAAATAAATATTCTAATATTTTAATGCCGGCACTAGCAAACATAGGTAATATACAATTTGTTTTAGTTGGTGTTATTGGTGGATTACTTGCAATTTATGGAATAGGCGGTACAACTGTAGGAACAATAGCAGCATTTTTGAATTTGAGTAAAAGCTTTACAATACCAATTTCAAGATTATCACAGCAAATTAATTCAATTGTTATGGCTATGGCAGGTGCTAAAAGAATATTTAAATTTATGGATGAAGAAAAAGAATTTGATGATGGTTATGTAACACTAGTAAATGCAGAAAGAGAGGGGAAAAACTTAAAAGAAACAGACCATTACACAGGAATTTGGGCATGGAAATACCCACACCATGATGGAAGGCTTGAATATGTAGAATTAAAAGGATATATAGAACTTACAGATGTTAACTTTGGGTATGAACCAGGAAAACTTATTTTGCATGATATTAGTCTATATGCAAAACCTGGACAAAAAATTGCATTTGTTGGTGCAACAGGTGCAGGAAAAACTACGATTACCAACCTTTTAAACCGCTTCTATGATATAGAAGATGGAAAAATTAGATATGATGGAATTAATATTAATAAAATAAAAAAAGATGATTTAAGAAAATCACTTGGTATGGTTTTACAAGATGTTAATTTGTTCACAGGTACAATAAGGGAAAACATTAGATATGGAAATGAAAATGCAACAGATGAACAAGTTTATGATGCTGCAAAACTTGCAAATGCTCATAACTTTATTATGAATTTGCCAAATGGATATGATACAATGATAGATGGAAATGGTGGAAGCTTATCACAAGGACAAAAACAATTAATATCAATAGCAAGAGCAGCTATTGCAAATCCACCTGTTATGATATTAGATGAAGCTACTTCAAGTATTGATACAAGAACAGAAAAAGTTGTTCAAGATGGTATGGATAAACTTATGGAAGGAAGAACTGTATTTGTAATAGCTCATAGGCTTTCAACTGTAAGAAATTCAAAAGCAATTATAGTATTAGACCATGGAAGAATTATAGAAAGAGGAGAGCACGAATACTTACTAGACCAAAAAGGTGTATACTACAGCTTATACACCGGTGCATTTGAATTAGAATAATTGTGTACGGAGATTTTGACAATATTTAAAAATAATTATAATCATCACAATTGTATTATGACGTTGGTCCTTGCTGTCGCCTTCCATCCGCATGTCAAAAATAAATTTTTGACATGGGTTAAGTGGTTGGAAGGCTCTAGAACTACGCTAACGCTCCGCCTGCGCGGACTGCACGTACATAATACAATTGTGATTTATCATATTATAGAAAAGAATTTGTCAAAAATCTCCGTACACAATTAAATACAAACTTACAAAAAGTGACAAAAACAACAAGTTTTGAAAGTACACTTACAAAATTTGTTGGTTTTTTGTAGCATTACATTAATATGAAACATATTATGTAATGTGAGGTGAGAAATTTGGCATGGTTTGAAAACTTAAACCCAGCAATTCAGGCATTAATAGCAACAATATTCACATGGGGAATAACTGCACTTGGTTCACTTACTGTATACTTTTTTAAAAATGTTAATCAAAAAGTATTAAATACTATTTTAGGTTTTAGTGCAGGTGTAATGATAGCAGCATCATTTTGGTCACTACTTTCTCCTGCAATTGACTTATCAGGTGAACTTGGTTACATACCATGGTTATTACCAGCGCTGGGTTTTGCAATAGGGGCACTTTTTGTTTTGTTTTCTGACAAATTTTTAGACAAAGTGTTAAGAAACAGAAAAGAAGGAAGAAATGCAGCTTCTTTAAAAAAGAGTATTCTTTTAATATCTGCAATAACCATACACAATATTCCAGAAGGTATGGCAATAGGAGTAGCATTTGGTGGATTAGCAACTGAAACACCAGGCATGACTTTAATAGGAGCGCTTATGCTTGCAATTGGAATTGGTATTCAAAATTTTCCAGAAGGTGCAGCAGTATCGCTACCTTTAAGAAAAGAAGGCTTTTCAAGATTTAAAAGCTTTATGTTTGGGCAAGTTTCAGGTATTGTTGAACCAATATCAGCCGTTATTGGAGTGTTACTTGTTCTAACTGTTAGAAGTATATTACCATTTTTACTTGCATTTGCAGCAGGTGCAATGATAGCAGTAGCAGCAAGGGAACTATTACCAGAATCAATACAAGAAAACAAAAATTTAGCAACAGTAGGTCTAATTGCAGGATTTGTGATAATGATGATATTGGACATTGCGTTGGGGTGATTAATTGGGGACGGGTCCCAGTCACCCTATTTAGGGTGACTCGGGACATATCTCGAGATATATCTTTACAAAATCTCCTTTCGGCTATATAATACATAGTTGAAAGGAGACTTATTAATTAAAAATAGAAAGGATGATTTTAAATGAAAGAATTAAATATTAAAGTAGAAGGTATGGTATGCAATGGATGTGAAAATAGAGTACAAAATGCAGTAAAACAAATAGATGGCGTAGAAAATGTAGTTGCAGATTATAAAACTGGAACTGCTACTATTACATTAAGCAAAGATGTAAGGAAAGAAGTAATAAAGGAAAAAATTGAGGATATTGGTTTCGAAGTAAAAGATTAAAAAGGAGAAAATCAATAAATGAAAAAAATAACCTTATCAATAGATGGAATGACCTGTTCTGCTTGCTCAAATGGATTAGAAAAATATCTAAATAAGCAAAATGGAGTAATTAATGCAAGTGTAAATTTAGTTATGGCAAATGCGACTATTGAATATGATGAAAAGATATTGGATATACCAAAACTAGAGGAATTTGTTAAGCAAGCAGGTTTTAAAAGCCTTGGAGAATTTAAAGAAATTAAAATTGAAAAAAAGAGCAAAAAGGAAAAAATAAAATTTATTATTTTTACAATACTTGCAATTTTGCTTATGTATATTTCAATGGGGCATATGATAAATTTGCCAAGTATTCCTTTTTTAGACACTCATACAAATAGCTTAAATTATATGTTAAGCTTGCTTATACTAACAATAGCATTTTTAGTATATGGTTTTGATATTTTAAAAAACGGATATAAAAACTTAGTACATGGAACACCTAATATGGATACACTTGTTGGAATAGGTGTTTTAGCAAGCTTTACATATAGTCTATATAACATGTATTTAGTATATATGGGTAATACCGACTTATTAATGCACCTATATTTTGAATCTGCAGCAATTGTTATTTATTTTATAAAACTGGGCAGATATATAGATGGAATTAGCAAAGATAAAACAAAAGAGGCAATAGGAAAGTTAGTTGAAATTACGCCAAACAAGGCGATTATAAAAGTAGATGGAATTGAAAAAGAAGTAACACTTGATGAGATTTCTAAAGGTGATATTGTAATTGCAAAACCCGGAGAAAAAATTGCGGTAGATGGTGAGATTATTCTTGGCAAAACACATATTGATGAATCATTTATTACAGGTGAAAGTAAGCCAGTTACCAAAGAAATTGGAAGTAAAGTAATTGCTGGAAGTATAAATTATGATGGATATATAGAATATAGGGCAGAAAGAATAGGAAAAGAATCAACCATATCAGAAATTGTAAGGGCTGTAGTAGAAGCAAGTAATACAAAGGCACCAATTGCAAAAGTTGCAGACAAAGTATCTGGAATTTTTGTACCAGTTGTAATAGCTATAGCTGTTATAACATTTGTTATATACCTATTAATAGGTCAAGGTTTTGAAGAAGCTATAACTACATTTGTTACAATATTAGTAGTCGCATGCCCATGTTCATTAGGTTTAGCAACACCACTTGCAATAGTAGTAGCAGAAGGACTATGTGCAAGTAATGGAATTTTAGTAAAGAAAAGTGAAATACTAGAAAATGTGCAAAAAACAAATGTAATAGTTTTTGATAAAACTGGAACATTAACATATGGAAAACTAAGGATTTCTGAAATCAAGAATTATTCAGATATGGAAGATAGCAAATTATTGCAACTGGTAGGAAGTATTGAGAAAAAGTCTACACACCCAATAGGAAAAGCTTTTACAGATTACTTAGAAGAGAATAAAATCGAGTTAATAGAAGTAGAAGATTTTTCGAATTTATCAGGACTAGGCATAAAAGCAAATGTAAATGGCAATGAAGTATTAGTAGGAAATGCAAAATTACTTGCTAAATATGAAATTGTAAATAATCACATTGATGATGAAAAACAAATTGCAGACGAAGGAAACAGTATAGTATATGTTGTAAGAAACAAGGAGATAATAGGCTTAATTGGTGTTAATGATATTGTTAGAGAAAATGCGAAAGAGGTAATTTTAGAACTTAATAAAAGAAAAATTAAAACAATAATGTTAACAGGTGATAATAAACAGACTGCTAAAAAAATAGCTGAAAACATAGGGATTACAGAGGTTATTTCTGAAGTTATGCCAAAGGAAAAAGCAAGCACTGTCAAGGCTTTAAAACAAAGTGGAAATTTTGTAATGATGTGTGGAGATGGGATAAATGATAGCCCAGCGTTAGCCAGTGCAGACATTGGAGTTAGTGTAAAAAGTGGAACTGATATAGCAATGGATTCATCAAATGTAATACTTACAAAAAATGATTTAGGAAATATAATAAAGCTAATTGATATTAGTAAAAAAACAATTAGAAACATAAAGCAAAATTTGTTTTGGGCATTTTTCTATAATTTATTAATGATACCTATAGCAATGGGAGTGCTAAAGCCTATTGGAATATCGATAAACCCAATGCTTGCAAGCTTAGCGATGGTGTTTAGTAGTATTACAGTAATATGCAATAGTTTAAGATTAAAAGGTAAAATTTAAGTATATTTTATAAATTTTAAGTAAAACTAATGTTGTAATAACATTAGTTTTTTTGTGCAAAAAACGAAGGTGATAGAACTGATTTTAAATATATTATTTATAGTAATAGGTTTCATATTTTTGGTAAAAGGTGCTGATTTATTGTTAAAATCAGCTATTAGTATTGCTAAAAGATTTGGACTATCAGAGATACTTATAGGATTAACAATAGTTGCAATAGGAACTTCACTACCAGAAATATTTATTACAATTACTTCTAGCATAGATGGACACTCTGACTTAATAATAGGAAATGCTATAGGTAGTTGTATTTGCAATTTTTTATTAGTTTTGGGGCTATCTGCAATAATAACTCCCGTAAATTTAGATAAAAGAATTGTGAGAACGCATTTGCCAATTGCAATAGTGGTTATGGTTTTAGTTTTAATTTTAGGAAACTTAAATGAATATGAAATTACAAGATGGCAGGGCTTTATATTACTTTTACTTAGTGCAATATACATTATATATACAGTGTACGAAGAAAGAAAAATAAAAGATAAAAAAATAGAGAAAGAAATTATAGAGGAAATTGAGTCAAAAGAACATTATTCTACACCTACAATTATTATTTATTTAATATTAGGCATATTTGGTCTTAAATTTGGCTCTGACTTTGTTGTAAATAATTCTATATTAGTTGCACAAATGATGGTATTATCAGAGAAATTTATAGGAATGACAATAGTTGCAGTAGGTACTGCTTTGCCAGAGATTATAACTGGAATTATTGCCGCAAGAAGAAATGAAACAGATTTACTTTTAGGAAATATAACTGGTTCAAATATTTTGAATTTATGCTTGCTAATAGGGTTAGGTGCAGTTATTAATCCTCTAAACACTGCGACTGATTTTAATAGTAGCATATTGATTTTAATTGCTATAACTGTTTTTTTACGATTAATTGCGATTATTAATAAGAGAATTAATCTAAACAAGGAGCATGGATTTTTTTTAATTTTTCTTTATGCTATCTATATTTTTAGTATAATTTAAAAAACAGGCTATTCGTAAAACGCATATTTTTACTGCTTTTAAAAATATGAATTAAGATAGAACAGCCTATTTTGTATATTTTAATTAAAAACATATATACTAATTAATGTATCTTTTTTTGTCGATACTAAGCTCGGACTCATAGGCTTGTGAATTAATTAGTAGTTAGATTAAGACAATGATAAATAATACAAAAAAGGAGTATGACAAAATGGAAAAATTAAAAAGAATAGGAAAATATATAATAATTAGTACTGCTTGTTTAGCATGCCTTTTAGGCATATCAGTGTATCTAAATAAGGATGCTAAAGCTTCTACTAAGCTAGATGGTATTGAAAATTTTCCAAGTAGTTATCAGCCATATTTAAAAGAAATACAAAAAAAACACCCAAATTGGAAATTTAAGGCTTTGTATACAAACTTGGATTGGAGTTATGTAATATCACAGGAAAATAAATTTGGGGTAAATTTAGTGCCAAAAAATTATTCTGATACTTGGAAAAACACCACACCTGGGCAATATAATGTGGAAGTAGATAGTGGCTGGGTGGATAGTTCTAAAAGAGCGGTTGAACATTGTATGGACCCTAGAAATTTTTTAAATGAAGTTAGACTATTTCAATTTGAAGCATTATCGTATGAAAACCATACAAATAGTTTAGATGGTATAGAAAAAATTTTATATGGTACAGAATTTTACAATACTAAAGTATCATATCTTACTAGCACAGGAAGTACTGTAAATATGACGGAAAAATATTCAGATTTAATTTTAAAAGCTGCCAAAACTTCAAGTGTTAGCCAATATCACTTAGCTTCACGTATAAAACAAGAAGTAGGACCATTTTTATCACATAGTTCTATAAGTGGAAAAGTGGCAGGTTATGAAGGATTATATAATTTTTATAACATAGGTGCAACAAGTTCAGCTGAGCCAATGGGAGCGATTATAAATGGCTTAAAATATGCTAAAGATGGTAAAGGAGCAAGCCAAACGACTAAAGATAAATATTTAATTCCATGGAATACGAAAGAAAGAGCAATTACAGGTGGAGCAATATTTATAGGTTCTAGTTATATAAATGTAGGGCAAAATACAATATATTTACAAAAGTTTGACGTAAATGACGATAGAGGTGGAACGTTATTTACACACCAGTATATGACAAATGTTTTAGCACCATATAGTGAGTCAAAATCAATATATAACGGATACAGCAAAAGTGGACTTTTAAATAATGAGATAACATTTATTATTCCTGTGTATAATAATATGCCAGAAATTCCACAAGATAGTCCAGATATAGACCTAAATAATTTCACAAAAGAAAACACCAAAGTTTATTGTAATGCAAATACTGTTAATATACGTACAGGACCTTCTACTTCTTATGAAATAATTACTACTGTTAATCAAAATGCTAAAATGACTAGAATATATAAAGGAAAACAGTCTGGCGAAAGATGGGACAAGGTTATTTTAGAAAATGGAATAGTAGGATATATTTATCAAACATATGTGACAGAAATGCCAGCAGTTCAAATAGAAAAAATTGAAGTGAGCATTGATAATAACAGAATAAAAAAAGAGGAGAGAAAAAAATTGACAGTTACAATTACTCCACAAGAAGCAAGTAACCATGGTGTGGAATATAGTTCTAGTAATTCTAGGATAGTAACAGTAGATGGTAGTGGTAATATCCATGCTGTACAATCAGGAACGGCAACCATTACAGTAAAGGCAAAAGAAAATAATGTAAAAGGGCAAATTAGTATAACAGTATATACTCCAGTAGATAAAGTAAACCTAGACCAGTCTGAAATCTATATGCAGGCGGGAGATACTTTTAAAATTAATGCAAATATTGAGCCAAATGATGCAGATGATAAAACTGTTGTGTATACAAGTAACAACACGGATATTGCAACAGTGACAGAGCAAGGAGTGATTACCGCAAAACAAGTGGGAAGCACTAGTGTTGTAGCAAGCAGTAAAGAAAATTCTAATAAAAAAGCTGAGTGTAGACTAACTGTAGTAGAAAAAATGGAAGATTCGGAAATTCATATTGATAGTTCTTTAACAGTGAATAGTATGGAGATAACAGGAATAGATTATAACAAAAACACAGTAAAGGATATTAAAGAAAAAATTATAACTGACTTAGAAGTGGAAATTGTAAATTATCAGAATGAAGTGTTAAAAGAAACAGATAGAGTAGGAACCGGAAGCAAGATATTAATAAAAAAAGAAGATAAAGTTATAAGACAATATCAAGTAGTTTTATATGGTGATGTTGATGGAACTGGAAAGATAGACAGTGTTGATTTATTAATATTGCAAAGGCATATTTTGCAGATAAAAACATTGGACCCTATTTTCAGAAAAGCGGCTAATATTGATAAAAATGGAAATAGACCAACTTCAGTTGATTTACTTTTAATTCAAAGGCATATTTTGAGGTTGCAATTTATCAAGCAGTAAACCCAAAAACATTTTACTATTTAATGGCTTAAAAGTGTATGTGTCCTGCAACGGGAGTTCTGTATAAATAATCTCACTCCGTCCCGACGGAGCTCCCTGCTCCGTTCGATTATTTATTACAGAAGCTCCCTGCGCGGACTTAAAGTGAATAATGCCATTAAATAGTAAAATAGATATTTAGGAGGTAAAAGTTTTGAAAAGAAAATTAATTTTAATATTAATGGTATTAATTTGTAGTAGTTATACTATTTGTTTTGGAACCCAAACAGGAAATGTGTATTTAGAAAGCAACAGAGATATAGTGGAAGTGGGGGAAGAACTTGAAATAACAGTTAATTTAAATAAAAATGAAGTGGCAGCATTTAATATGACTCTTAATTATGATGATGCTAAATGGGAGTATATATCGGATATAGAAAGTGCGAATGTGGAAAATGGTAATATTCTCTATGTTTGGTATGATGAAGCGGGTGGAAATAATGCAAAAAAAGGCGAGCTTGTTAAATTTAAATTTAAGGCAAAGGAAAATGGATTATCTACTTTTAATATAAGTGGTGAATTCTACAATTCATCTGGACAGCAGATAGAAGCGGATTTTAAAGAAATGCAGGTTCAAATTGGAAAGGAAGATACAACTTTAGAATTACAGTCTGAAGAAGAACAAGGTAATAGTAATGAAGCAAATAATAGCTATTTGCAATCACTAAGACTTGATATAGAAGGAATAAGCCCAGAGTTTGATAAAAATATTTATGAATATTATATAACAGTTCCTACTAAAGTCAAAGAATTGGAAGTGTTGGCAATTAGTGAAAATCAAAAAGCTACAATAAATATTACTGGAAATGAAGGACTAAAAGAAGGGCAAAATACTATTAAGATTGAGGTAATATCAGAGGATAAATCAACAAATAAAGTTTATAATATTTATGTTACAAGAACAGATAATGTAGAAGCTGCAAATGCAAATTTAGAAATTTTGGCAATAGAAAATACATTACTCACACCTCCGTTTGATGCTAAGGAAACTAGATATGATGCAGAAGTACCAAATAACACAGAAAAGTTAAATATATTTGCTGTACCAGAAAATGAAAATGCAAAAGTAGAAGTTACTGGTGGAAGCAATTTGCAAGAGGGAGATAATACTGTAATTATAACAGTTACTGCAGAAAATGGATATACAGTAAAAGAATATAAAATAAATGTGCATAAAAGAAATGAAAAAGAACAGGTAGAATATCAGCAAGAACAAGAAGAACAAAAAGAAAAATTAGAGGATGCATATGAAATAGAAAAACTTAGTGCAGATGAGGAAAAAGTAAATGGTGCTGAAGAAGGAAAAGAAGATAAGGAAGCGGAAGAAAAAACTGAAAACATTATTTTCACAATTATAGGAACAATAATTAGTATTTTAGTTTTAGGTTTTACAGTTTATAGAATAATTAAAGAAAAAAAGTGACATGAATAAACATGTCGCTTTTTGCACTTGTTAAAGATATAATTTTGTGATATATTATTGTGTATATTAAATAAGGAGATATTTATATGGAGAATAAAGAAGAAAAAATAGAAGAAGTAGAGAAAAAATTAGAAAATCAAGAAGAAGCTAAAACTCAAGAGGAAAAAAGCAAAAGAAAACAGATTGCAGAAAAAGAATTAAAAAAAGTAAAAAAAGAAGCTAGTGAATTTAAAAAGTTTATTTCAAGGGGTAATGTAATAGACTTAGCTGTCGGTGTTGTTGTCGGTGGAGCTTTTACAGCAATTTCAAATAGTTTAGTAAAAGACATTATAACTCCACTTATTGGAATAATTGTTGGTGGCTTAGATTTATCTAATTTAACATTTAAAATAGGTGATGCAAAAATTGCATATGGCTCATTTATTCAATCTATTATTGATTTTCTACTTATTGCCCTTTGCATTTTTGTGGTAATTCGTTTGTTTGAAAAATTAAAGTTAAAGGAAGCAAAAGAGAAAAAGGTGGAAATACCACCTAAAAAATCCGATGAAGTGCTTTTGTTAGAAGAGATTAGAGACTTATTAAAAGAAGAACAAACCTTAAAAAAATAGCAATAATAATAAGCTTAAAATCTAACTTGCACTACATATAATTTAATGATATAATGAGGCAAAATTATTATATATAAAACTTAGAGGAGATAATATCAATGGTATTGACAGAAATAATAAAAGATCATATTACATATGCGCAACAAATTTTAAAACTAGCTAAAGCAGACTTGATAAAAACATATAAAGGTGCTGCACTTGGGTGGTCATGGGCCATTATTAAGCCTGCAGTTACTATTTTTGTATATTGGTTTACATTTGAAATAGGGCTTAGGGCGGGAAAAGATGTTAACCGGATATCCATTTTTTTTGTGGTTAATTGCAGGAGTCATACCATGGTTCTATATAAGCGATATGTTAACTTCAGGCTCGGATACTATACGAAAATACAGTTATTTAGTAACTAAAATGAAATTCCCTGTTTCTACTATTCCGACTTTTGTTAGCATTTCAAAATTTATTGTGAATATTGCATTAGTTATTATTATGATAATAATCTTTTGCGTAGCTGGACATACACCAACTATCTATATTCTTCAATTACCATTTTATATGTTACTAATGTATATATTTTTTACCATATGGAGTTTATTTGCATCACTTCTTTCGTCCATGAGCAAAGATTTTGGAAATTTAGTAAAATCAATGGTAACAGCGGTTTTTTGGCTATCAGGAATTTTATGGAATCCAGATACCATACAGATTGGTTGGGTTAAAAAATTATTAATGCTTAATCCAGTTACATTTTTAACTACTGGTTTTAGAAATTGTTTTATTAATCATACTTGGTTTTGGGAACAACCAAAAAGATTAATGTATTTTATAATTATTACGGTGATAATGCTTATTTTAGCAATCTGGACATATAGAAAATTAAGAAAAGAAATTCCAGATGTATTGAATTAAAGGAGTTTAAAAAGTGGAAGAACAAAAAGATGTGGTTATTAAATTTCATAATGTGACAAAAATGTATAAATTATTTAAAAATGATAAAAGAAGACTTTTATATACTTTTTGTAAAAGAATAAAATATAAAGAAAAAAAAGCTGTTAATAATGTTTCTTTTGACATAAGAAGAGGAGAAACAGTTGCTTTATTTGGAAGAAATGGCGCAGGTAAATCTACTATTTTAAAAATGATTACAGGCGTATGCTTTCCGACAACAGGAGAAATTATGGTTAAAGGCAGAGTTAGTGCACTATTGGAGTTAACATCTGGATTTGACCCTGAGTTTACAGGAAGGGAAAATATTTATCTAAAAGGACAATTATTAGGGCTAAAAGATAAAGAAATAAGAGAACTAGAGCAAGAAATTATAAATTTTGCAGAACTAGAAGAATATATAGACCAACCTGTAAGAACATATTCTAGTGGTATGAAAGCAAGGCTTGGATTTTCAATTAATGTAAATATAAAACCTGAAATTTTAATTGTTGATGAAGCGCTAAGCGTTGGAGATGAAGAATTTAAAAGAAAATGTGTTAAAAAAGTAAATGAAATTGTAAATAAAGAAAATGTTACACTTTTGTTTGTAACACATGCTACTGGTGTGGCAAGAGAATTCTGCAAAAGAGGCATGGTAATGGAAAAAGGAAAAGTTACATTTGATGGAAGTATAGAAGATGCAGTTAAAGTTTATGATAATTCACTAACAAAATAAAAATAGGAGGTATAAAAAATGAATTTTGGAGGAATATTAGCCGGGGGAAAAGGCACAAGGATGGGGAAAACAGATTTACCAAAACAATTTTTAATGTTAGGAGAAAAGCCAATTATTATACACACTATAGAGCAGTTTTTGGTTTCACCAGCAATTGATGAAATTGTAGTAGGAGTTCCAGAAAATTGGATTGACTATACAAAGGATATTATTGAAAAATATTGTAAAGACGATAGAATACATGTTGTTCAAGGTGGTCAAAACAGAAATGGTACTATTATGAATATTTGCAAATATATTTGTGAGAATTTTAAAGATAATGAGAACATTATAGTAACTCATGATGCAGTAAGACCATTTGTAACACAAAGAATTATTAAAGAAAATGTGGAAATTTGTAAGAAAATAGGTGCTGCTGATACTGTAATTTCTGCAAGTGATACAATAGTAGAATCAAAAGATGGAGAAATAATTTCAAATATCCCAATACGTAGTCAAATGTATCAAGGGCAAACTCCACAAAGCTTTAATGTAGAAGAATTTATTAAGCAATATGAATCTTTAACAGATGATGAAAAAGAAATTTTAACAGATGCAACAAAAACATATGTGTTAAAAGGAAAAAAAGTAGGACTAGTATCAGGTGAACCTTATAATATGAAAATAACGACTAAATATGATTTAAAATTAGCAAATTTAATGCTTAATAATTTAAGGAGTGAGGAAGAATAAAATATGATAAATGAAATTGTAAAATTGGTATCACCTAAAAATTTAGAAACTTTTTTTCAAGATGAACAATATAATGATGATTTAGTAGTTGTTAGACCTACTTATTTATCTATATGTGCTGCAGATCAAAGATATTATCAAGGTAAAAGGAAAAAGGAGATTTTAGATAAAAAATTACCTTTAGCATTAATACATGAGGCTGTGGGACAAGTTATATATGATAAAACAGGAGAATATAAAAGAGGCGAGAAAGTAGTAATGATTCCTAATACACCAATAGAGAAAGATGATGTTATTCGTGAGAATTATTTACGAAGTTCTAAATTTCGCTCTAGTAGTGCAGATGGTTTTATGCAGAGTGCTGTTTATATTAGGCGTGATAGAATTATTCCTATTGGGAATATAGAAGAAGCAATAGGCTCACTTTTGGAACTTTGCAGTGTTTCTGTAAATGCTATTGAAACATTTATTCAAAAAAGTCATAAAAGAAAAAATGTTATTGGAGTATGGGGATGCGGAAGTGTTGGCTATATTACCACATTATTATTAACGAAGTGTTTTCCAGAAAGCAAAATTGTTATTGTTGGTACAAGGATGGAAAAGTTATCCTATTTTTCTTTTGCAGATGACATGAAAATGATTACAGAACTAGAACCAAATTTTAGAATTGACCATGCTTTTGAGTGTGTTGGTGGAGTAAAATCAGCAGATGCTATTAATCAGATTATAGATTATATCAATCCAGAAGGAACTATTTCTTTATTAGGTGTATCTGAAGAACCAGTGGATATTAATACAAGGATGGTTTTAGAAAAAGGACTACAACTTATAGGAAATAGCAGAAGTGGATACAGTGATTTTAAAAAATCAGTTGAATTATTGCAAGATAAGCAGATGCAGGCATACTTATCTAATATTATTTCAGAAGAACTAGAGATTAATAATATAAATGATATTAATGAAGCTTTTGATAAAGATGTAAACAATGAATTTAAAACAGTAATGAAATGGAATTTATAAGGAGAAAACAAAATGAAAAAATTCATAAGAAGGTTATTTAAGGCATTTAGACAATTAGGAATAGCTATTTTAAATAGAATTTTTATAATATGTCTACCTTTAAAAGAAAACAGAGTATTATTTATTTCTGATGTAAGAGAAAATATTGGTGGCAACTTGGAGTTTATATATAATTATTTAGGGGACCAATATGAAAAAGTAGTGTCTTTTAAGAAAGACACTAGGACAAAAAGAAATATTAAAGATAAAATTGAAATGGTAAAATATTTATCTACTTCAAAATATATATTCCTAGAAGAAATCGTACAAGCCACTTCTTATTTGAAAGTTAGAAAAGGACAAGAATTAATACAGCTATGGCATGCTGCTGGGGCCTACAAGAGATTTGGGCATAGTAGGGAATCTACAGATTTAACAAGAATACATAAGGGATACAAAAAATATACTAAAGCAATTACCAGTTCTGAAGCAATTAGACCTTGTTATGCAGAGGCTTTTGACATGGATTTAGAAAAAGTACAAGCTACTGGCTCTCCTAGAACAGATTTATTTTTTGACGAAGAATATAAAAGCAAGAAAAAAGAAGAAATATATAACAAATATCCTTTTTTAAAAGACAAAAAAGTAATACTATTTGCACCGACATATAGGGGAACACAAGCACGCAATGCACATTATGATATGGAAATGCTAAATTTAGATAAAATTCATGAAAAGTTAAAAAATGAAAACTGTATTTTTATTTTTAAATGGCACCCATATTTATATAACAACATAGTTAGAAAAAACAACGAAGTTTATAAAGAATATTTAAAATATCCAGAGTTTTATTATGACTTGTCAGAGGAAAGAGATATTAATGATTTATTACTAGTAACAGACATACTAATAACTGATTATTCTTCAGTAATTTTTGATTATTTATTTATGAATAAACCAATTATATATTTTACATATGATGAAGAAGAATACATCGATAATGGTAGAGGTTTATATTTTCCTTTTGAAGAATATGTATATGGGCTTGTTACTAAAAATGATGATGAACTTATATCTGCCATTTTAAAAGATGACATGATGCTAGAAAAAAGAGAAGTTTTTAAAGAAAAATTTCTAGGGGCTTGTGATGGTAATTCAACAAAGAAAACATATGAGTGGGTTTTTGAAAATAAACTTCCCAAATATACTTTAACACTAAAATGACTATAGGAGGAGAAAATGTCAATAATTCTAATAAAAATGGGAATTGCTATTTCAAACTTTATTTATTTTTTTATAAAGTTATTTCCAGTTAAAAAAAATAAAGTTACTTTTATTAGTAGACAAAGTAATGATGCTTCTATAGATTTTAATATGATAGTGGAAAAGTTAAAGGAGAAAGATACAAACTGTAAGATAGTATTACTTTGTAAAAGATTAGAAAATGGAATTATTAGCCAAATAAAATATTGTTTCCATATACTAAGACAAATGTACCATATTGCTACATCGAAGGTTGTTGTTTTAGATAGCTATTGTATTCCTATCTGCATCTTAAAACATAAAAAAGATTTAGTAGTAATACAAATTTGGCATGCCCTGGGTTCTCTTAAGAAATTTGGTTATTCTTCCTTAGACAAAGAAGATGGAAGAAGTAGTAAAATAGCTAGAGCAATGAGGATGCATTATAATTACACATATATTTTAACTTCTAGTAAAGTCTCAAAAAAGTATTTTATGGAAGCTTTTAATGCGAAAGAAGAACAAATGAAAGTAATGAACTTGCCAAGAGTGGATTTTTTGAAATCTAAAATTGCAAGTGAAGAAATCAAAAATAAATTTTATGAAATATACCCAGAAGCCAATAATGATAAAAAAATAATCTTATATTGTCCAACTCAGCGTAAAAGTGGCAAAGTTCCACTTGGGGAAATTATAGAAGAAATTCCGTTTGAAAAATATAATTTAATGGTAAAATTACATAATGGAAAAGAAATTTTATACACAAATAAAGGTAAAATTTTAAAAGGAAGATTTTTTACAGGTATGGAACTTTTACATGTTGGGGATTATATTATTACTGATTATTCTGCTATTGTATATGAGGTAGCAATTACTAAAAAACCAATTTATTTTTATGCATATGATTATAGCAATTATATGCAAGATAGAGGAACATATATTGACTATAAAAAAGAAATGCCGGGGCCAATTTGTGAAGATTTTAAACAGATTATAGAAATGATAGAAAGTAATTACTATAATAAAGAAAAAGAAGAAGAATTTTGCCATAAATATATTGAGAATTTAGAAAAAAATGCAACAGAACAATTGACCGATTTTATACTAGGTAAAATAAAAGAATAACAAAGGAGATGAAGCATGAATTACAAGTATAAGTTTTCAATTATAATACCAATATATAATGCTAAAGAATATATAGAAGCAACAATTAAGAGTGTTATTAATCAAACAATAGGATTTAGAAAGAATATTCAATTAATCTTAATAAATGATGGAAGTACAGATGAATCAGAAGATATCTGTTTGAAATATAAGAGAAAATACCCAGAAAATATTGTGTATTTTAAAAAAGAAAATGAAGGTGTCAGCAAAACCAGAAATTATGGAATGCAATATATTCAAGGAAAATATGTCAACTTTTTTGATAGTGACGATATATGGGATAAAACAGCATTTTCAAAAGCTTATAAAATGTTAGAAAATCATAATGAAATAGATTTTGTGTCTTTTAGGGTGAAGTTTTTTGATGCGAAAACTGGATTCCATGCTTTAGATTATAGATTTGATAATGGTAGCAGAATTGTGAATATAAATGAAGAACCATACTGTATTCAAACATTTATAGGAACTGCAATTTTTAGATATGAGGCTATTAAGAATTGCAAATTTGATACTGAGCTTAAATATGCCGAGGATACTAAATTTGTAAATGAATTACTTTTTAAGAAACAAAAATATGGAATAATATCAGATGCTATTTATTATTATAGAAAAAGAAAAGATCAAAGCAGTGCTACTCAAATGGGAGCACAAAATCATTTTTATTATGATTCATTAGAAGGAACATATTGGTACTTAATGCAAAAATCAATTAAAAATTTCGGTAAGGTAACAAAATATTTTCAAGCATTAACAATGTATGAATTGCAATGGAGAATTAAAAGAAAAATCACAGATGATTTAGAACAAAAGAAAAAAGAAGAATACATTAAATCATTTGAAAAAATAATTTCCTATATAGATGATGTTGTTATTTTAAATCAAAAATCAATTGGATATGAATATAAGATATTAGCATTAAAAGTAAAGTATAAAGATCAATTATTGCAAAAACTTGAAACAAGAAAACAAGGAATTTATATAGGTGAAAATTTGCTAGTTAATTACCAAGATATTACAAATATAATAGAAACATCTAAAATAGAAAATGATAATTTACTTATAGATGGAGAAATATTTTTATTAGATAAAACAATGGAATTATACTATAATATTAACAATGGAGAAAAACGTATAAAAATACCATTTTATGCAACAAAGCAAATAAAAAATGTATTTGATAACAAATATGATAATGAAGTTAGAAATGTATATCGTATACAAATTCCATTGAAAAATGTGAAAAACATACAAGTTGAATTAAAAATAAATAATGAATATTGGCAAATAAAAAATAAATTTATTAATTTTTCTAGAATTAATAATTTCAAATTGGGATATTATTATGCAAATAAATATCTAATTACCAAAAAGAATAATAAAATAATTGTTAAATACAAACCAAGCCCATTAAATGTTATCTCAAAAGAAATATTTTTCTTATTATATATTATGCTCAAAAAAAGGAAAATTAAAGTAGCTACGCAGAGAATATTATATTGGATGGCAAAACCGTTTCTACCAAAAAATATCTGGCTTTTTTCAGACAGGGAATTTATGGCAAGAGATAGCGGAGAATTAATGTTCAAATTTACAAATGCCCAAGAAAATATTAATAAAAGAAGTGCTTATTTTGTAATTGATAAACATTATGATGATTATAAAAGAATGAAGCAATATGGTAAGGTAATTAGTTATCACTCACTTAAATATAAATTGTTATTTTTAAATTGCAAATATGATATATCTTCACATGCAGATGCATATGTTACAAACCCATTCGGAAAATCACGAAAATATTATATAGATTTATTCAAATTCGATTATATTTATCTTACACATGGAATACTATTACATGATTCTTCATCTTGGCTTAATAGATTGAATACTAATATTTGCTTAAATGTTGTAACAAGCCCATTAGAATATAATAGTATATTATCAGGCAATTACTATTTTAGACCAGAAGAACTAATGAAAACTGGTTTGCCAAGACATGACAACTTAATGAAAGATGACGTAAAAGAAGAAAATAAAATATTAATTATGGCTAGTTGGAGATCTAAATTAGCAGGAAGAGTTATAAAAGGAACGCAAAGAAGGGAATATAATCAAAAATTTAAAGATACTGAATATTGTAAATTCTATAACAACCTTTTCAAAGATGAAAGATTACAAGAAAGATTAAAAAAATATAATTATAAGATTAAATTTTGTGTACATCCAAGTTTTAGGACGCAATTTGAAGATTTTAAAGGAAATGAATTTGTAGAAATAGCTATTGATGTAGATTCTCAATATGAAACAAAGTCATCTAAAATGCTAATTACTGATTATTCATCTGCTGCTTGTGATTTTGCTTATCTAAAAAAACCAGTAATTTATGCAAATTTTGACTTGGACCATATTTATCAAATTCACTATTATAATAAAGGATATTTTGATTATGATATAAATGGATTTGGACCTAATTGTAAGAATTATGAAGATACTATTAATGAAATTATAAAATGTGTTGAAAATAATTGTAAAATTGAAGAAAAATACAAGAAAAGATGTGAAGAATTTTTTTATTATCATGATGATAATAATTGCAAGCGAGTTTATGAAAAAATATTGGAACATGATAAACAAAAAACAAAACTAGATTAAATTGCAATTAGGGATAGCCCCTAATTGCATTATTTTTCTAATTTATGGAATATTTTTTTCCCTTTTCTTAAAATAGCATATCCATCTTTAAAATCTTTATCAGATAATTCATATGCTGTATCTGAAATTTTTTCATCATTTAAAGAAATTCCACCTTGTTCAATTAAAATTCTAGCCTGACCTTTAGAAGGTGCAAATCCAATTTGTATCATAGCATCTAAGATTGAGTATGGAAGGTTTTCTATTTTAGAAGTTGGCATACTGTCTAAACTTCCTTCTCCTTCAAATAGAGCTTTAGAAGCTTCTTCGGCTTTTATTGCTTCTTCTTCGCCGTGAATTAATTTTGTAATTTCAAAAGCAGCCACTTTTTTAGCTTCATTTATTCTCTCGTCTTGATATGCACATAGTTCATCGACTTTTTCCATTGGCAAAAATGTGAGCAATGATAAAACTGTTTTTACATCTGCGTCATCAATATTTCTCCAGTATTGGTAAAATTCATATGGAGAAGTTTTGTTAGGGTCTAGCCATAATGCACCTTTTTCAGTTTTTCCCATTTTTTTACCTTCTTTGGTAACTAGAAGCTTAAAAGTCAAACCAAAAGAATCTGAGTGCCCAACTCTACGGATTAAATCAACACCACCTAATATATTAGACCACTGATCATTTCCACCCATTTGCAATTTACAACCATAATCATTATATAATGTTAAGAAGTCGTATGATTGCATTAACATATATCCAAGTTCAAAGAAAGTAAGACCTCTTTCCATCCTTTGTTTATAGCACTCGGCAGCAAGCATTTTATTTACAGAAAACAAAGAACCAATATCTCTCATAAACTCTACAAAATTTAAATCCAAAAGCCAATCTGCATTATTTACAAAAATTGCAGCATTTTCGCCTTCAAAACTCAAAAATTTTGACATTTGCTTTTTAAAGCACTCAACATTGTGGTTAATTTCTTCACGAGACATCATCCTTCTCATATCAGTTTTGCCAGAAGGATCACCAATAGTTGCAGTTCCACCACCAATTAATAAAATAGGCTTATGACCTGCTTTTTGCATGTATGAAGCTACCATTAAAGAAATAAAATGACCAATATGCAAGCTATCTGCAGTAGGGTCAAATCCTATATAAAAAGGCACACTTTCTTTGCCTAATAAATCTCTTAATTCTTCATGTGTAACTTGTTCAACAAATCCTCTTTTTGTTAATGTGTCAAATACATTTTCTTTTTCCATTAAAATCACCCTTTCATATTGTTATAAAAAACATCAACAATATTTTACCACATAAATATCAAAAAACAAGTGGAAAATGTAAAAAAAGGTTTACTCAAAATAGATATAATGATATAATGGGTCTAGTTTTTAGAGAAATGAGGTTATATTATGGATTGGATTACTAATGGATTAACAGAAATTGAGCCAAACAATATAAGTAATAAAGAACAAAAGGAAAAGGTGGCAAAAGAAATAGCACTTAAAGCTAAAGATGGAGATATAATTGGTTTTGGTTCTGGTTCTACTTCATATTTGGCAATAAAGGAACTTGCCAAAAGGATGGAAGATGAAGACTTGAAAATTACAGCAATTCCAACTTCTTTTGAAATTAAAGCATTATGCCAAGAACTAAAAATTCCGACAGTTAGTATTTTAGAAAAGAAACCAGACTGGGCTTTTGATGGTGCAGATGAAGTATCAAAAGAAGATAATATTATAATAAAAGGCAGAGGAGCAGCAATGTTTAAAGAAAAATTAAATATTGCAAATTCAGGAATTACATATATTTTGGTTGATGATAGCAAATTTGTGGACAAGCTAAATGAAAAATTTCCAATTCCAATTGAAGTATACCCAGAAGCTGTGAATAGTGTAAAAGAAGCTTTAACTGATTTAGGAGCAACAGAGTGTATACTAAGAAAAGCAGAAAAAAAGGATGGACCGGTATTTACAGAAAACAATAATGTTATATTAGATACTAAGTTTGCGGTAATTTATGAAACACTTGAAGAAGATATAAAATCTATTACAGGGGTAATTGAAAGCGGTTTATTTATAGATTATCCAATTGAAGTATTACATTAAAATAAAGGAGAAAAAGATTATGTGGGGAGATATAGCAATAGCTTTTTTATTAGCCTTTATTACTGCATATGTGCTAACACCATATACTATGAGGCTTGCAAAAAAAGTAGGAGCAATAGATATACCAAATGATAGAAGAGTAAACAAAAAGCCAATCCCTAGACTTGGAGGAATTGCTGTAATTTGTGGTTTTTTAGTATCAATGATTTACTTATTAATTGTTATGAGTGTAGAAAACACTATAAACTTATTTGGTGAAGAACAATATTGGTTAAAATTATTAGGGGTTTTAGGTGGAATTTTAATTTTAGGAATTACATGTTTTTTCGATGATTCAAAAGGAATTCCTAGTTGGGCAAAACTAATAGCACAAATACTTGCAGCTGTTGTTGTGGTGACTTGTGGTATACGTATTGAAAATATTAACTTGCCATTTTTCCAAGGAGAAATATTATTTAATGAGTGGTTTTCATACATATTAACAGTTTGCTGGATTATAGGAATTACAAATGCTATTAATTTGATTGATGGCTTAGATGGTTTGTCATCAGGAATTAGCCTGATTTCATGTGTTTCTCTACTAATTATATTTACTCTTAATAACTCACCATTAATTGCTATTTTATTAATAACTGCTTTGGGTGGAGCTATAGTTGGATTTTTACCATTTAATTTTAGTCCTGCAAGAACATTTATAGGGGATACTGGCTCTAACTTTTTAGGTTTTTCACTTGCAATTATATCAATTTTACGGAGTTGCAAAAACATATACAGCTTTAGTGTTAATAGCACCAATTATAGTCCTTGGATTACCAATATTTGATACTATTTACGCAATAATTAGAAGAATTATAAAAGGTAAATCGTTAAAAGCAGTTTTTATGGCTGATAAAGGACATTTACATCATAGACTTATGAAAAAAGGATATACACAAAAACAAGCTGTACTAATTCTATATGGATTAACTGCAATTTTAGGCATGTTTGCAATAATTCTTTTGGAAAGTGGAATTTGGAAGGCATTATCTTTTGCTCTATTAGTTATAGCATTTATTGTAATTGGATATAATGATATTTTTAAAGTAAAACAAGATGAGGAAAATTCTGAAGAAAATATAGATGTGCAGCACGTTAGACATGATAAATAATTATAAAGGGATGAATTTTTAATATGGAAGAAGAAAGATTAATTAGCCCAGAGTTAGAAGATGTTCAAGAAGAAAAAATGGAAAAAACTCTAAGACCAAAAACATTGGATGAATATATTGGACAAAACAAAGTAAAAGAGAATATGAAAATATATATAGAGGCTGCCAAAAAAAGAGGTGAGCCTCTTGACCATGTTTTACTATATGGCCCACCAGGACTTGGAAAAACAACTTTGGCAAATATTATTTCAAACGAAATGAACTCAAATATTAAAATTACTTCTGGTCCAGCTATTGAAAAGCCAGGAGATTTGGCGGCATTACTTACAAATTTATCAGAATTTGATGTGCTATTTATTGATGAAATACATAGGCTGAACAAAAGTGTGGAAGAAATTTTATATCCTGCATTAGAAGATTATACACTTGATATTATAATAGGTAAAGGTCCAAGTGCAAGGTCAATAAGGCTTGATTTACCTAAATTCACATTAATTGGAGCAACTACAAGGGCAGGAGCATTGGCAACTCCATTAAGGGACCGTTTTGGAATTGTGCATCACTTGGAATTTTATGACACAAAAGATTTGACAACAATAGTAAAAAGGTCTGCTAAAATTTTAGATGTAGAGATAGATAATGAATCAGCCACAGAAATTGCAAGGCGTTCAAGGGGAACACCAAGAATTGCAAATAGGCTATTAAAAAGAGTAAGGGATTATGCGGCTGTTTTAGATAATGGAAATATTAATTTGAAAGTTGCTAAAACTGCACTAACAAAACTAGAAATCGACGACATGGGGCTTGACAATATAGATAGAAAAATATTGGAAACAATGATATTAAATTACGGTGGAAGACCAGTGGGAATTGAAACATTGGCTTCTACAATAGGGGAAGAAGTAGAAACATTAGAGGATGTATATGAGCCATATTTGATGCAAAACGGATTTTTAGGAAGAACACCAAGAGGCAGAATTGCGCTCCCAAAAGCATATGAGCACTTAAATTTGCCAAATCCAAATAATTAATTTATATTAAGGGGAACTAAATTAAAATGAAGATAATTTTAAAATATATTGTTATATTCATTATATTAATTAGCATATTTGTCGCTACTCTCTGCCTATCATGTTTAATTCCATCAAATTTGCTAAAAGAAAATGTGCAAGAGTCTTCAGAAATATTGTTAAGTGAAAGCAATAGAAAAAAAGTGTATATACCTATAAAGCAGTTAACTTTTCAATTTGATAATTTTACAGATGCACTTATGATAAATACTGCATATTCCATAGACAGTAAAACACCACTTTATTCTGCTTTTACTGCCAAGAAAAACTATATACCGGGTACAACTAAAACTATTATGCAAGACTCGGTAAGTGAATTAAAATCAGCTTCAAAATACAATGGATATCATAATGAAGTAGGAGAACTATATGATGTTGCACATGATGATATAGAAGAATCTTTTGAATATGCAAGATATTGGCATGGATATTTAATCTTTTTAAGACCACTTCTATTATTGTTTAATGTTAATATTATAAGAATTATTTTAACTATAATATTTATTTTACTTGGTATATGGCTATTATATTTAATTTATAAAAAACTTTCTTTAATTTTAGCAATAATCTTTTTTGTTGGACTTGTTGGGGTAGAATACCTATATATGGGAATTTCACTTCAAGGTGCATCAATATTTTTGATATTAATGATTGCCTCAATTTATATATTGATAAGAAACGAAAAAATAAAAAGTATAGGAATTATATTTTTTGTAATAGGAATGCTTACAAACTTTTTTGACTTTTTAACAGTTCCAATTTTAACATATGGTGTTCCACTTATAATATATTTTTTATTACAACAAAAAAACAGAGACTTAACTTTTAAAGAAACCATAATTATATTTTTAAAAACAGGAATAAGCTGGATTTTAGGATACGCAGGAACTTGGCTTGCTAAATGGATATTAATGGATTTAATTTATGATAGAAACTTATTGGAAACAGCAATACGGTCAAGTTATATACCGTTCTGTGGGAACAGGCAAAAAATATTCATATGCTACTATTTTAGGGCTAAACATTGTTTATGTTTTACTCCCATTAGTAATTAATACTGCAATAGGGATTGGAATTTTCATAGTTCAGAAAAAAGATAAGAATAAAATAACTAAAGAATTAGAGGCTAGATTTCCATACATTTTAATAGCTATAATGCCTTTTGTATGGTATTTTGTATTAAAAAATCACTCAATGTATCATAGCTTTTTTACATATAGAAATTTATTATTAACAATAATAACTGTACCTATAATAATAGCATTTTCAAAGCAATTATATACAGAAAAAGTAAAAAGAAAGGAAATAAAGTATGAGCAAAATAGCAGTAATGATACCATGTTATAATGAAGAAATTACTATTGAAAAAGTAATTAAAGATTTTAGAAAAGAACTTCCAGAAGCAGATATATATGTTTATGATAATAATTCAACAGACAAGACTGCTGAAATTGCAACAAAAAACAATGCAATTGTAAGAAAAGAACATAATCAAGGCAAGGGAAATGTTATAAGAAGGATGTTTAGAGAAATTGATGCAGATATATATGTTATGGTTGATGGTGATGATACATATCCATCAGAAATGGTGCATGAACTTATTAAGCCTATTGAAGAAAAAACAGCAGACATGGTAATAGGTGATAGATTGTCAAATGGAACATATAAAAAAGAAAATAAAAGGAAATTCCATGGATTGGGAAATGGGATGGTAAAAGAAAGCATAAATAAATTATTTAATACAAACTTAAAAGACATAATGACAGGTTATAGGGCATTTAATAAAATGTTTGTTAAAAATATGCCAGTTCTTAGTTCAAAATTTGAAATAGAAACAGAAATGACTTTACATGCATTGGACAAAAAATTCATAATAAAAGAAGTGCCAATTGTGTATAGAGATAGACCTGAAGGAAGTAAGTCGAAATTAAATACTGTAAAAGATGGATTTAAAGTTTTAAAAACTATACTTAGCATGTATAAAGATTTTAGACCAAGAAAATTTTTCTTTGGCTTAGCATTTATTTTATTTATATTGGGATTAATTCCGGGAATACCAGTAATTATAGAGTTTATAAAAACACAATATATAACAAAATTACCTTCTGCAGTATTAGCTACAGGTTTTATGATAATGGCAACAGTAGCTTTGCAGTGTGGAATAATATTAGATACAATAGTTAAAGCAAATAAACAAAAATATGAGTTGAACTTAATAAGATACGAGGAAATGGAGAAAATTAATAACAGTAAAAAATAGGAAGGAAATATTAGAAATGAAACTATTATTACATACATGTTGTGCTCCATGTAGTGTATATTGCATAGATACATTAAGAAATGAAGGAATTGAGCCAACAGTATATTGGTATAATCCAAACAAACATCCATACATGGAATATAAAGCAAGGAGAGACTGCTTAAAAGAATATACACAAAGTATAGGTGTAGAAGCAATTTTTGAAGAGAATTATGGGCTAGATAACTTTTGTAAAAATGTCGTGAATTCATTACAAACCAGATGTACAGATTATTGTTATCCTGTACGTTTGGAGAAAACTGCACAATATGCAAAAGAACATGGATATGATGCATTTTCAACCACTTTATTAGTAAGTCCATACCAAAAACATGATGAGATAAAAGAAATTGCCGAAAAAATTGCAAAAAAATATGGACTTGAATTTCTATATCGCGATTTTAGGGTAGGCTTTAGAGAAGGACAATCTAAGGCACGTGAACTAGGACTATACATGCAAAAATATTGTGGTTGCATTTTTTCAGAGGAAGAAAGGTACAGTAAGAAAATTAAAAGAGATATTGAAAGTGTTGTAGATATTCAAATAGATGATTGGAAATATTAGAGAGATAGATTACAATCTATAATTCTAAAAACAAAAATATGAAAGAGAGTATTATATGAACAAGAAAATAGTAACAATTTTGCTCATTAGTTTTCTGATTTTAAGTGCCATAATTATTTGGTTATTATATACTTTAAACTATATACCACATAGAAAGTATAGTAATGAACATTTTAACATAAAAACATATACGAGTAGTATGGACAAAGGATATAGTAGGACATTATAGAATAAGTTAGATTTTATAAAAAAAGAAAGGTCAATAAAAATTTATAGTAATTTGTAGGAGGAGATTATTTATGGAAAGAAAATTTGATAAAGGAGATATTGTTCAACATTTTAAGAGAGAAAAAATGACTAAAGAGCAATTAAAAGAAGAGCCAAACTTATATTTATATGAAATTATTGGGACTTCTAGACATACTGAAAATCAGGAAGAATTAATGATTTATAAACCTTTATATTCAACTGAATGTACAGAAGGTGTTGATTTTGCTGCAAGACCATTAAAAATGTTTATGTCAGAAGTAGACCATAAAAAATATCCAGATATTACTCAAAAATATCGTTTTGAATTAAAGAAATTATAAAAGCAAAACAATAAAAGAAATTGTAAAAGGAATCTTTGAAGGAACTGATGATGATTGGAATGCATTTGGATCTACTGCAAGATTTCCGTATACAAGTTGGTTTTTAAAAGTAATTAAAGAATGGTATTGGTATGTAGATGAAGGAGATGGACAAGGAGAGAAAAAAGGAGATTGTTTAGAGGCATATTATGAAGTAAAAGCAGTAAAT
>CALXVE010000002.1 GCA_944391885.1 uncultured Clostridia bacterium
TTTTCTTTTTCTAAACCTTTAATCTTGCTTTTATATTTCCATTCTATATTAAATTCTTTTTCCTTATATTCTGTTTTTAATACTCTTGTTCATCTCTATGCACTTTGGCAGATATTATATATTGTTCTCCTAAATGTTTATATTCTGCTACAAATTTGTATGCAGTTTCAAAAAATCTTTTTGTTTCTTCTTCTCCTATTCTTTCAAAAAAATCATGATCTGATGTTATTATATATTCACAAGCTATATTACTTACTTTTTTAATTTGTCCTTTTAAATTATATTTTTCTTTTATTCTGTCAAATTCTTTTTCGTAACTATATTGTGGTGATTTTATTGAATAATTCAAATATGACTTTTCTTTATCTATATTATCATTTGAATAATTTTTATTTCTTCTTTCATTGTGTCTAAATATTCCTTTCAAATTTTCTCTTTTGTATTTTGTGTTTCTTATTATCGCATAACTCATTTTTCCCCTCCTTACTCGTGCTAAAAAACACAACTAAATTTTTATATTATTGCTTATTCCTAACTTGTGTTGTAACACAACTACAATACTTTTTTACGCTATTCGCTAAAAGTATTTGTTGTGGCAGGGAAAAATAAACTTTTCCCCACACCCCATTTTTCAAAAAAATATTTCATAATATTTTTTTGATTTATCCTAAATTTGCTTTATTGCAATTTTAGGATAAAAAATCAGCTCCAAAGTAGTTTTCTACTCTAGTAGCTGATTTTATATATGCAAATGTTGTTATTGTAAAAAAGCATCCGCATTTGCATATAATTTAGTAAAGTCAAAGCCAGTATAATCTCGCTGTTCAAAGTTAGCTTTATTAATCTTTTTAATTGGTGATTCCTTATTATAATTATTTTTATTTTTTATATTATTTATTATATCTTTGTCGTTTTCACCTATAGGGTGTAGTTCTTTTTGACCACCTGAATAGTTATTTTTATCTATACCCTCTAGGTATTTTTCACTATACCTATTAGTCCTTTCTAAAATAGGTATAATTTGTCTTTCTTCAATTTCTTTAGTATCTATTTTATATTTTAAATTAACATCTACATATCCTTTATCTTTTAGTGAACTTACTATTTTTGAAACTCTGTCGGAGGTTACATTTACAATACTTGCTATATATTTATTGCTTGCAAAACAACTTCCTGTTTCATCACTTAAATATAAAATCATTGATAATATTATTTTTTCTTTGTCTGATAAATCATTGTTTATAAAATTTCTGCTGGAATCCATAATCCTTTTAATTTTTGTTTGCTCATATAACTCTCCTTTCTTTGACTTTTAATTGGCTTCACAATCAATTTCTAGGCTTTTTTATTTACTTCTAATATAAATTTAAGGCAAAAAAATAAACCCTAAGATTTTTCTCTTAAGGTTTATCTCAAATGTGAGACTTTTTATTGTTTTTATATAATTTTGTTTCACATTTTAATATTTACTTATATTCCAATTCATTTTGTTTACACCAATCAATTGCTATTTCTTTATATCTTTTATCTCTATAATTATACCACTCTTGAATTATATTCATTTCAAAACAACAGTCCTTGAATCTTCTAAAAGCTCCTTTTCCTTGTATTAATCTTTGTAAATTATTCTTTATTTCTAGATTATCTATTGTTTCTATAAAATCAACCATAATTTGATATTCATTTATTTCATATTGTGTTGGAAGTATTATTGATTTCTCAAATAATCCGTCTATTTCATCTTCTGTTAATTCTTCATATTCTCCTATGTTTGATAGAAATATTTCGTCTTTTTCTGGATTATAATAACAATCTGTAATGTTATCTACCATTTTTAATCCATCTATTATTTTGTCTAACTTTATCATGATATTTACTCCTTAAATTCTTATTCTTCCATATTCATTTTAGTAGCATATATTTTAACATTATCTTTATCATTTAATTCTTTATAAATATCCCATAATCTTTCTAAAACAGCATCTACTTCTTCTATTCCTTTTATATTCTCTGCCCTTAATAATATTTCTTTTGCCTTTTCTAAATTATAGTGTTTTTTGTCTCTTTTAAAATTATACCAGTCCGCCATTTCTATATATCCCCATGTCCATTCTGGTTTTATTTTTAGATAATCTTCAATTATTTTCGTTGCTTTTTCTTCATTTCCTAATCTAAACTCTGCGTTTGCTTTTGCTCTTACTGAACTTTCTTTCCAATACACATTCTTTTCATTATTTATATCAAAAATCCCCTCTATTTTATTCCATAATTCAATTCTTTCATATAATTTTTCTTCTTCATTGCTCATTTCTAGTATACTATCATAATCCTGAATCCAATTTAATAAACAATCATATCCTTTATATGTATCATCATATTCATCAATACTCTTTATATTATATGCTTTGCATATTTCTTGAACATCAAACCATGCAATTCTATATAATCTACTTGCTTTTTTGCTTTTACCCATGTTATATAACCATGTTGCTTTACACACATGTTCATCAATAGAATTTAATTGTTTTCTTAACAAGTCACTTTTTTTATTTATACAACATTTTTTATATTTTTTTCCACTTCCACAATAGCATAAATCATTTCTTCCTATATTTATTTTCTTTTCTATCCAATTTTCTTCTCTTTTAAAAATTATGTAATCACATATTTTATAATCATCCGATTCTTCAAATTCTTCATCTTCTTTATAGCAAAAACATTCCCATTCTTCCATTATCTCTATAGTATTATACATATATTCATAAAAATGTTTAATTGGATATATACTTTTATTTATTTCACAGTCATCTTCTAATCTTTCTTTTAATTCTTGTTTTTCTTCTTCATTTTCAATTAAATAATATAAACTTTCAATATCATTTTTTAATTCTTTTAATTTTAAATCTGTTACTTCTCTAAGTATTTCTTCATATAAATATGTATTATCATTTTCTTCTTTTTCATTAAGCAATTTTTTAAAGTACTTTACAATAAAGTCTCTGCTTTTAATATTATTCAAATATAAAATTGCAAAAGTTTGTAATACACTACTTCTTATAAATTCATTACATTTATTATCTTCAATAATATCAAATAGTAGTTTATCATCTCCGTTATAGCAACTTGCAAGTAATCTATGCAAATAATCTGGGTAATCGTCCCCTATTATATATTCAACATATTCTTCACCTTTATTTATTAAATCTATTAAATATGGAAATGCTCTTTTTTCTCTAAACTCTGCTAGTAAGAAAAAAGCATAAATATAACCATAAAATTCATCTTTTTCATTAAAGATATTTTCTAAATTTTCTTTTGTATATTCAAGCATCTTAAGTAATTCAGGAATCATCTCTTCTTTATATTCTATAGCTTTTTCTAATGCTTCCTTTGGCAATTCTTCGTTATAATATTCTAATTCTTTTACTATTTCTTTTATTTCCATAGATTTCACTCCATTTCATACTATATATATTTCTATAAATCCATGCTATTAGGATTTAACAAAAATTCTTTTAATCCCACTATTGATATTCCTTCTTCTGAAATCCATGATTTAATATCATCTTTAACAACAATTATTTTTTTAAAATTATCAGGTATATTCATTAGTGGTCTTTCTTCTTGTATTGTTTTTTCTCGTGTAGGAAGGCTTAATGCTGATTGAATATAATACCTTTTATTATATTGATTGCACACAAAATCTACTTCAACTTGTTTTTTATCATCACCTTCACGAATTTCTACAACGCCTACATCAACATTATATCCTCTATATAATAATTCATTAAAAATTATATTTTCCATTATATGAGTTTCTTCTTGTTGCCTAAAATTCAATCTACAATTTCTTAAACCAATATCTGAAAAATAAAATTTGTATGGTGTCTGAATATATTTTTTCCCCTTAACATCATATCTCGTAGCTTTTTCTATTAAAAACGAGTCTTGTAAATAATTAATATATGATGTTATTGTATTTACTGAAACATCTTTAAATCCACTACTTTCAAATGTATTTGATAGTTTGTTAGGATTAGTTAATGATCCAATAGATGATGCTAAAATATTAACAACTGCATCTAATACATCTACTCTTTGAACATTATTTCTTTCAACAATATCGTCTAAGTATGTTTTCTCAAATAAATTTTTTAAATATTCACTTTTTTCTACTTCGTTTTTAAATGAAAGTATTCTAGGTAATCCACCATATACAACATATTGTTCCCATGCTTCTTCTTTAGTTCCATTAAAAGCCGAATAAAATTCACTAAAACTAAGTGGATGTATTCTTACTTCATCTCCTCTGCCTCTAAATTCAGTTATTATATCTGAAGACAAAAACTTGGAGTTACTTCCTGTTACATATACATCTAAATTACGAATATGTAAAAAGCCATTAAGCACAGATTCAAAATCTTCAACTTTTTGTATTTCATCTAATATCAAAAAATATTGGTCATTATCTTTAATCAAATCTCTAATATATTGATCTAATTGGTCTGGGTCTAAAAATTTATTATTTTTCCTTTCATCTAAGTCTAATTTTATTATATGGTCTTCCTTAACTCCACTTTCAAGTAAATAATTTTTAAATAATGGATCTAATAAATATGATTTTCCGCATCTTCTTATACCTGTAATTATTTTTATTAAACCATTTTCTCTTTTCTCAATAATTTTATTTAGATATACATCTCTTTTTATTTCTTTCATAGTCAGCCTCCTCATTGAATATTTTTTCCGTTTACGGATTTTTTATTCAATACTATTATATTACAATTCAAACTTTTTTTCAACACTTCTACTGAATATTTTTTCCGTAACGGAAAAAATATTCAGTGTACTTTTAATAATTTAATTTTTAAATATATATTTAGAGTATCAATATTTTCTTGGTATTCACTTTCTGCTCGCAAAGAATTGTGAATTTGGCTAGGCAAACGAGTGAGAAGAATCCGAGACGTACTTTTTGTACGTCGCAGGATTTTCGAATGAAGTCTAACAACGCCAAACGCAATTCTTTGTGAGCTATGTAAAAACTGTCCACAAGAACAACACACATGTGTGTATTGTCCGCCGTTTTCCCTTGTTCCTGGTACATATGCCTTTATATAACCTGGCTCTAATTTGCTTTTATCAAATGGTGGGTCTAGCAGTTTTATTATTCCATTTTCTTTGTCTACCAAGTGATTTTCTAAGCTTTGCATTGATATATATTTTTTATCATTATCACCTGCTCCGCGAGATTACAGACCAGCTTTGTGCTATGCTATCTATTCTGCACTCTTCATTTTGTATGCTTCCTAAGATGTTTCCATCGTCCATGTATGCACGTTTGAACCATCTTCCATCCCAACCATTTGAGTTCAATGCTCTTTTTAACTTTTCCATTACTTGTTCATATTTTTGTGCCAACTCTTCTTCATTTTTTAGTCTGCATATTGGCACAAATTTTTTTAAAATATCATATATAAAAAATCCAAGCCATACACTTTCGCCTTTTCCTTTATTTCCAACTGTGCTAAAGCTATCGTTCCAGTCTCCTGAGCCTATTTTAGGAAGTCCATTTTCTCCAAAATCAAGTGAAATTTCTATTGCTTTTTTGCAATGCTCATATACTGAACCACTTTGTTCAGAATGCAAATATAAATCATATCTTTCATCTATTCCTTCTGCCAACGGTTCTCCTTTTAAATATGGTACTTCTATATCTAAAATTGATGCATCACCTGTAAAATCTATATAATCTTCTGTTAAATATACAAGCCATAACCTGTCATCTGTAAATCTTGTTCTATTGCCTCTCATGGTTTCATCATGCCACCAGTGTTCCACATCTCCTTCTATAAATTGATGTGAGGCATGTTTAAGAATTTGTTCTTTTAAAAACTCACTATCAATATATTTTAATGCTATGCAGTCTTGCAACTGGTCCCTAAATCCAAATGCTCCACCAGATTGATAATATCCAGTTCTCCCCCAAACTCTAGCTGCTAATGTCTGATATAATAGCCATCCATTTAATAATAAATTAACAGATTCAAGTGGTGTTGAAACTTGTATTGTTTGTAGCATATTCTTCCAATACTTTTTTGTTCTTTCATATTCTTCATATATTTTAGTTATATTTTGATATTGATATGCTAGGTCTTGGCACTCTAATAAGTCCTTTCCCACCCCAATTGTAAAAATTATTTTTTTGTTTTCTAGTGCTTCTAATTCTACCTCACACTGTATTGCTATAATTCCTTCGTTCCATAAACTATTTTCTCTGTTTAATTTTATTTGATTTATTGCCTCTGGGTGTGAAATTGTGCCCTTGCCCACAAAACTTGCTTTATTTCCTGTGTATGAAGTAATTTTTTCACTACTTGAGACAAATAGGCATTGTGGTTTTTCACCTGCAATATTATTCATGCAAATCATGTTTGAGTTTTCAAAAAAGTTCAAATCTAAAAATCCATTTGTTTTTAGTTCATCTTCTTCTAGTACGGGCTTAATATAGTATATTAATTTATATTTCTTTTTGTGTAATTCATTGTTTTCTAGGCTTAGTACTTGCACTTTTAGATTATCTTCCATTGGAACAAACATATCCAGCTTTTGCGTCATGCCTTTGCTATTATGCTTATATTTTGCATATCCAAAGCCATATGTCACATAATAATCATTTTCGTCCGGGCATGGATTCATACCAATTGACCAATATTTTTTGCTTTCCTCATCTTGAATATATATAATTTCTGATGGGCAGTCATCAACTGGTGTATTATACCACGCAGTTAATCTATTTAACTTACTGTTTTTATACCATGTGTACCCACCCATACTCTCTGTTACTAGTGTTCCAAAGTTTTTATTTACTAGCAAATGGCTCCATACTGTTGGCAATTTTTGCTCTTTATTAATTCTAATATTATATTCTGTTCCATCTTCTGAAAATCCGCCATATTCATTATTATATTTAAGTTCTTCTGGTAAATTTTCTCTAATTGGCGTGCTTTCTTCCACATATTTGGGCATTTCTTCTAATGGCATTTCTTTTATTTTTTCTAAATATTCTTCTTCATTTTCTTTTAAGCTTCTGTAAATACTTCCGCTCTCACTTCCAAAGCTTAAGTTTGCCCTATATTCTAGCACCAAAATATCTTCCTTTGATAAGTTTTCTAAAACAAATATACCACCTTTTATATTTTGTAAATATCCTAGATTTTGATTTAATATACTTGCAAAAATTGCTTCTTTTACACTACTTTCATAACTATATTTTTCTTCATTTATAATAACTAAATCTGTCTCAATATTTTTAAGCCTAAAATATTCATGTGCTTTTATTGCTTCTTCTACTAATTCTATATCTTCTAAATCTTTGACTTTTACTAGTATTATTGGTAAATCACCAGAAATTCCATATTGCCATAATTTATTTATTGGAACTTCCAATGGCGAATTATATTTAATAGTTTTAAGTGGATTTTTTACTAATAAATATCCTGACATTTTTTGGTATAACTCAAGCTCTTTTGTTTGTATTCCCAAATATCTATTTTCCGCTTCCACCTTAGCTTTTGCAAGTTCTAAGTGATATTTAATTGTTTCCTGATTTCTAAATTTATTAAGTTCTTTTATTACTTGCTCTTTATCTTCCCCTACTGCTAATATAAGGCTTAAGGTCACTTTTTCTTCTGGTTCTAATACCATTGTGCGCTTAAAACTAACAATTGGCTCTGTTGTTAAGTTGATTTTACTAGTTAATGGGCTAGAATTTTTAACTGCATCTGGAAGTTCTAAATTATTCCTTCCGCAAAATTTTTCTTTATCAATCTCATATTCTATTTCTCCAACCGTTTCATTTTCTGTATATAAATTTACTCCTAAAAATATTGTTTTATCACTTGCATTTCTAGCCCTTCTATTTACTATAATTGAATCAATATCTTCTAAATATTCATAACTTAAAAATAACTTATTAAATGCAGGGTGTGCATAATCCTGATTTTCATCTGATAATACTGGCTCCAAAAAACTTGTTATCTCAATTGTCTCTGCCTCTAGTCCTCTATTTATAAGTTCTATTGTTCTTAATTCCACAGGTTCATTTGGTGAAATTCCTATTTTTGTAATTGTTTCAATATTGCCATCTTCTCTACTTATTTTAGTTTGTGCAGGTGTAAATAAAACTGAATATTTATCACTATCTGCTAAATATTGCATATGCTGTGCTGACCATATTCTATTTGTCTTTACATTTTTTAAAAAGAATAATATTCCCTGCTGTGTATCTCCTGTTTTTTTGTATCTATTAATTAATATTTTGCCATATTTACTATATCCCTGCCCTTTTGTATCTGTTACAACTGTATAATTTTCACTTGATAATATATTAATTTCTGGAAGTTTTGTAATTGGTTTTGTAAATTCTTTTTGCATATATGTTTGGTCATCTACATATTTTACTTTTTCTACTTTTTCCTTTTCTTCTTTGGTTATAATCATATTTTCAGGCATTTTTTCTTGCAATAATATATCTACTGCTTGGATTTGTGGGTTTTCCATAAATCTTTTTTGCAAAATATTATTATTAAATAAATTATTTATTGAAAGTAATATTAGTCCTTGGTGATGTGCCATATATGTTTTTACCAGTGCATATTCTTGACCTTTTTTTAGTCTTGTTGGCGTATAGTCAACAGATTCGTAAAATCCATATTTTTGATAAAGCCCCATTTTCTTTAATTCTTGCAAGTTTTCTATTACATCTTTTGGCACTTCTGGAAGTGCTAATATACTTGCATATGTTGCAACAACTATTTCATCAGCAAGCCCTCTTTTTAAGCCAAGCCAAGGTATTCCAAATGCTTTATATTGATAATTATTATGAAGGTCTTTTAAATGAAAAGCAGATTCAGAAATTCCCCACGGAATATTTAATCTTTTTGCATATTCCCTTTGGCACATAAGCATAAATTCAGAAGATTCTGCAAGCAAACTTGCTTGGTATTTTGGAATATTTATATTTGGCATCCAATATTCAAATGCTGTTCCAGACCAAGATATAAGCCCTTTGTATTTATTTAGTATGGTAAGTGTTCTACTTAAGTTATTCCAATGCTTTGCTGGCACATCCTTTTTAGCAATTGCAACTAAACTTGTTTGCCTTGCCTCAGATGCTAATAAATCATAATAAGAATCTGTTAATTTATTTTCTTCTATATTAAAGCCAATTGAAAACAGTCTTGTTTCTTCATCATATAAATATCTAAAATCCGTTTTTTGGATTATTGTATCTATATCTAGTATCATTTGCTCTATTTTATTTTTTTGTGTTTCATCCACATTTAAATTTTTCAAAAATTGTTTTAAAACAAATAAATATCCTATAAAATTACCACTATCCACAGAAGATATATACCTAGGTTTTAACGGCTCTAATTTTTGAATATCATACCAGTTATATAAATGCCCATTCCACTTTGGAAGATTTGAAATTGTTTGTAGCATTTTTTCTAGTAAATTTATGGTATCATTTAAATTTTCATATTTTAAATCATAACTGGAAATTACAGCTAGCAAAGCAAGCCCAATATTTGTTGATGATGTTCTTAAAACCACTTTAGGTTTTCTATCTTCTTGGTAATTGTCTGGTGGCAAGTAGTTTGTTTTTTCATTTAAATGATCTTTAAAATATTGCCAAGTACTTTTTCCTATTTCTAATAAAAATTGCTTATCTTCTTCTTTTAGTTCTGTTATTTTTTCTTTTTGTTTTATTTCTTTGCTAATATACCACATTACGCTAGGAGTTATTAGCCATAAAATAGAAATTAAAAAAACAAAAAGACTAGATATATTTGCAGGTAATATAAATAAAAGCACTAATCCCAAAACTCCAAGGACTACATTTGGTAACATGTTTTTGTAATATGATAGTAAATCTTTTTTAGCACTTTTTTCAGCTTCTTCTGCTGTTGTCCACTCAAGAAAATGTTTTTTACTAATAAATAAACGGTAGAGTGTTCTTATACATGCATCTATGCTAAAATATGCCTTATCTGGCAAAGTACCTAATGCTAATATTCCCCTTAGTAAAGTTGCTTTTACTAAAGATATATTTTTGCTAAAAGTTTTTTGTATTGTTTCTGCTTCTTTTTTGGAAATAATACGATTTATTAATTCTAATATTGTGGGCATTAGTGCTGAAATTATTAGTATTGCTATAATTGGTGCTATATTTATTTTATAAAATAGTTTTAATATCACACAATAAATTATTGTAAAAACAATTAATGTTTCTTGCAGGCTTCTTGCTAAATTATCAAATATTTTATATTTTGATAATAATGTTAATGGGTTCTTTTTTTTATCACCTTGCTTGTTATATATACTATTAAATAACCATGGCACAATTTGCCAGTCACCACGTATCCAGCGGTGTAATCTTGTTTTAAAACTACTATAACTTGTTGGATAACCATCCATTAGCATAATATCTGTAGCAAGCCCGCATCTTAAATAATTTCCTTCTAATAAATCATGGCTTAGTACTGTATTTTCTGGAATCTCCTTTGCTAAAACCTGTGAAAAAATCTCTAAATCATAAATTCCCTTGCCTGTAAATATTCCTTCATTAAAATTATCTTGATATACATCCGAAATTGCATTTGTGTAAGCATCTTTTCCACCAGAACCCGCATATAGTTTTGTAAATAAACTTTTACCTATATCTAATAATGAAATTCCAACTCTTGGCTGTATTATTCCATGCCCATCTATTACTAAATCTTTTCTTTCATTTAAAATTGGCTTATTTAAAATATGTGCCATACTTCCTATTAACTCTAAGCCAGTATTTAAGGTTAATTTTGTGTCTGAATCCAATGTTATTACATATTTTATTTTTGGCATTTCACTTAAGTTTTTAGCTTCTTCTATTGTATTTGCTAAAAAGCTATCTTCTTCTTTTTCCAAAATATATTCATTAAATTGATTTAATAATCCTCTTTTTCTTTCCCAACCTAAAAAGCACTCTTCTTTTGCGTTCCATTTTCTTTTTCTATATAAAAAATGGAATTTTGGAAACTTGCTATCTGGGTATAAATTATTTAATCTTTTTGCTTCTTCTATTCCTGCATTTATTACCTCATCATCAAAGCTTTCCTTTTCGTTTTTTCCGGCTGTTACATCACCTAATAATGCAAAATATATATTATCACTTTTATTTGCCATATAATATACTTCTAGGCGTTTCATTAGGTCTTTTACTTTTTCTTTGGAATTTAATATTGTAGGTATTACTACAAATGTGGCACTTTCTTCTGGAACACCATTTATATAGTCTAATTTTGGTATTACTCGTGGTTTTACTAATTTTCCTAGTATATATTGTCCTAATTGCACAAAAATAATTTTAAGAGGAACTATTAGTAGTATTCCAAGTAAAATTGACCATAAGACTTGCCTTGTTTGATAATACAAATAAACTGAAAATGCTATACTAGTTAACAAAGTTAATGTATCCACAACTGCTAGCATATATATTAATTTAGTAGTGTTATTTATTGGCTTTGCTTTTTTGCCTGTTAGCTCTTCTAGCAATTCATGTTTTCCTTCTGCTAATAAATAATACCCTATATGGGCTCTTTTACTTGTCTTATCTGCTTTTTCACTTAGTTCTAAACATTTTTTACTAATATATAATTCAGAAATTTTTGTTTTTTTAGAAATTTCCTTTATCTTATTTCTATATACAATTTTTGTTTCATAATCCATTTTTTCATATACATTTGCTGGATCTTTTTTTAGTATATCTTCTACGCCATTAATTTTTTCAAAAATTTCTGTCATGCTAATTCTATTTAAAGATTTGATACTTGTAATACAGTTTCCTATTATAATTTTACGCAGTGCAATATCAAAATGTTCCTTTGAGACCACTTCATGCGTTGTCATACCCATTTTGTTTACTTGCTCCTCTAATGCCATTAAAAAAGGATATGCTTTTTTTCCAAATTTTTTTAGTCTATATGATAAATGCTCAATAAATGGGTATTTCATTTCATAATTTGCTCTTAACTTTTCTTTGTAATTATTTAGATGATTAAATTGCAATTCTTCCTTGTTTTTATTTTCCACTAATCTTTCTATAATATTTTCTGCTTTATATTTTTGTATTTGGCTAGAATATATTTTTTCGCAAACTTCACGAATATTTTCTATTAATGCAATTTTTAAAAATATACCTATATTCCATATTTCTTCCATACTTAGGCTTTTTCTTTTTTGATATGCATTTATTAGCTGGCTTAAAGTTTTTGCATCAATCTTATTATTTGTATAATTCACAATTTCACTTGCAAGCACATAAATTCTTGCAAATCCCGCATAAGGTCCATTTGCAATACCTAAAAAACTCTTGTATTTTTTTAATGTTAGGTCCTGTCTAATATTTTTTACTTCTTGGTCTATTACATAATAATTATCCAATATCCACTCACCTGCCGGATGAATTGGAATTTTTAGCTTTATATGTTCATTTAACAATTGGTATACTTCTGAGATTACCTCAAAATTTTCTCTTAAGCGTGGTATTGGGTATGTGTTTTTATCAGAAGTGCTTTTTATACTATAATCTACTGCTAATTTTTCCAAATAATTTTCTAATTGGTTCCCGTGTTAAAATTGTTCCTTTTATTGATAATGTTTTATATTCCATAAAAAATCCACTCCTTGTTTTGATAGATTTATTTCTATCTTCTCCAAAAAGTGGAATTTTTATACAGATTTTTTAATTATTAAAATAATCCATAATTCCGTTGTAAATTCCCCATGCTAATTTATCCTGATATTCATCTGTTAACAAAAGCTGTTCTTCTTCTTTATTTGATAAAAAGCCACACTCTACAATTGATATAGGAATTTCTACATGCTTCATAATATATACACTTGTAAGTTGCATTGGCTCCCTTTTATTATCTTTTTGTATTGCATCATTTAAATTTTGTTGTAAGCTTTGTGCAAGTAATTTACTTTTTTCATCATTTTGTTTATAAAAACATTGCCAGCCCCAATACTGCTCCTGTGGAATTTTGTTTAAATGTATTGATACAAATATATCTGCTTGTGATTCGTTACCTATTTTTACCCTATTTCTAACATCAGATACTTTCTTTTCTCTTAGTGTTGTTTTATCCAAATCATATATTCCATTTTCATCACTTCTTGTAAGAATTACCGTGCTTCCAGACTGCTCTAATAAAGACTGAACCTTTAGGGTTATTTTCAAATTTGTTTCAGCCTCTGTAGTTCCACTACTTGACTCCGCTCCTTCATCTGGTTTACCATGCCCAGCATCTAATATAATTACTTTGCCAGAAACAGGAAGTGTAACAGTTTGCACTGTTTCAGGCAAATTTGCTTTTTGAAATGTAAATACAAATACTGCAGAAAATACTAATAAGGCAATGAAGCCTAACCTTTTACCATTTAAAATAATCATAAAAACACCTCATATATTACTATTCTATGAGGTGCTTTTTTAACTTATTCTATTTTTTTATTTTACAGTTCTCTGCTTTTCTTCTGTCTATAACATATGTGCTACCTGGTGTAATTTTAGCTAAATGCTTTACTTGTGCAGCTACTTCTCCAATTTCTAGTACATTGTGAAATCTGCCTTTATCTGCAATTACTACACCTATTGAAATAGAAGTAAGTGGAAATTGCTCTAAAACGCATTTTCTATTTGGTACTTCCAAATATCCTTTTTCTATGTCATCCTCATTAAAGTACTGTAATACACCTTGGTCAAATTCTAATATAATATCTTGGCAAATTTCTTCACAGTCTATATTTGAGGTTATTGCAACAAAATCATCTCCGCCTATATGCCCAACAAAACTATCTTCTGTTTCTGTATCATGGATATGTTTTAAAATGCATCTTGAAGTAAATTTAATAATTTCATCACCATTTAAGAATCCATATATATCATTATATGCCTTAAAATTATCCAAATCCAGATATAAAATTGCAAAATCCTCTTTATTAAGTAGCCTTTTTTTCATTTCTGCCTGTATTTGTACATTACCTGGCAATCCTGTAAGTGGGCTAACTCTACGGTTTGTGTCTAGCAATCTTATTACATTTTTTATTGTATAATAAAGATATTCTTCATCAATAGGAGCTTTTATATAATGCTCCACACATGCCTGTAAAATCTCTATACGGTGTGCTTTTTCTTTGTTTGATGATATAACAATAATTGGGGTAATGCTATTATCCTCGTTTTCACGAATCTGATTACATAGTTTTATTATATCTTCTTGTATACCATCTTCATTAATTATAATCAATGCCGGAATATTTTTTAAAACCGTTTCTATTTCCTTTGTTTTTGCCTTTTTAAATTTATAATCTTTTTCCTTTTTAAATAATTCAGTTAATTTTGATTTTAAATCTGTTCCATCATCAATTAAATAAATATCTTGTGCCATATTTCAAGTCTCCTTCATTTGTTTTATGGAGTATATTGAAGTTCTGTAGATGCTTTTTTAGTATATCCACTAACATTTGTTACTTCTACTAAAATAGTATTATTCCCTTCTTTTAGTCCTACTGGACCTAGTTTTATTTCCTTTTCTCCATTTAATTTATTAGCATATTGTTTGCCATTTAAGTTTAATTTTATTTCTGACAATCCATCTTCATCAGAAGCTTCTATAATGATTTGTCCTGCATTTTGAATTAACTGCATTTTTGGCTCTGAAGTAGTAGCAACAATTTCTTTTTCTATTTGTTCTACATTACCATTGACATCTTCTGCAATTATATTGATTTTTTTAGTACCTGGTGTTAAGTCAAGTTCTTCTATAATTTTAGTTTGTCCTGGCTCTGTTGCTTCAATTGTAACTGGTTCTTCATTTTCCCATTGATATGATAAATATGCAATTTCTGTATCATCTGTAGCAGTTATAGTCATTTTTTTGTTTCCATCTTCAACTTCAACCTCTATAACTGGTTTTGCAATATCCATACCTTCTATATTATATTGTTTTTGATATTTAACTTTCTTTCCGTTCATATCTTCTATTGTAATATTCAATACACTATTTTGATTTGGAAGCAATATTGTTTCTTGGGCAGTTCTTCCTCCTTCAGGCAATACAGTTTCTTCTCCATTATTCCATGAATATATTATTTTAGAAATTTCTGTGCTATGTTCAACATAAATAACTGCTGTATCATTTAGTCTTCCTATTGTAACTACAGGCATTGTTTTTGGGTCTTTTTCTTCTGCTTCTTTATAAATGGCATAGGAGCCTTCCCCTATCAACGAGATGCCAAATATTGCTATTACAACTGCAAAAAAACGGACAATCCCCTTAATTTCTATTGGTCCACTGCTCTTTTTTTCTTTTTTATTTTTATCTTTTTTCTTTTTATTTTCAGTCATAAGAATTTGATTCATTTGTTTATCTCCCTAACTCTATATACAATAAAATTATATCACACGGTTTTTTTAAAGTAAATAAAAAACAAAGAAAAAAAATGGAAAAAGGTTCTTCGCCTTTTCCCATTTTAAATTATATTACAAATTTTTTAATTAAGATTAATCCTACAGCTAATATTGCAATACATGATAATGTTAATATTACATAACTTTCAGCTGCACCTGTCGAAGGCATCAATATTACTGGAGCTTCATCTATATCGTCTTCATCTTTTTCATTATTTCCTGGTGTTGAGTCAATATCTGGTGAATCATATTCGTTTTCATCTTGGCTAATTTCTGCCCAGTTTACTTTTTCTCCCATGTTGTCTTTTCCATTAATCCATTTAAGCACTATTTCTACTGTTGCACTTTCGCCTGGCTCTAATAGAGTATCTGCTAATTGTGTAGTTATTACTCTACCATCTTCTGTTACTTCCCATTCTGGGTTATCTTCTGGTACAAATTCTAAGCCTTCTGGAATATAGTCTATTAACTCTTTTGCATATCCTGCAATTTCGCCCTCGTTTGTTACTCTAATGCTAAATCTAAATTTAACTGTTGTTTTATCAATATTTGCTGCTGGAATTTCAACTTTCATTGGTGATTCTGGGTCATCTTCTGCTGTATGTCCAGATTTTGTTACTGTTGTTTTTCCATTAACTGTTACTATAGATTCTGTTACCCATTTTCTTAAGCTTAAATCAAAGTATTGTACTTTTACTTTTTCTATATCTATATCATCTTCTCCATCCTCATCATTATCAGGAGTTGAGTCAACGTCATCTATTGGTTCGCCATCTTCATCAGAATCATCTGTAATTTCTGCTGTATTAATTAAAATTCTGTCAGAAGTATCTGGCTCAGTTACTTTAAATGCAATTTTTAAATCTTTGTAATCAGGCATTGTCATAGTTTCTGGATTAAATGCTTGTATTAAGTTTGCACCTTCTTCTGTTTCGTTTTCTTTTGATAAGAAATCGGTTTTAATGTAATCTGCTTCTGCTACATTTTCTGTTTCAGTTCCATCTGCAGTATACATTTTCCAGTCAAACGCTGTATTTATAGCATGTTCTGGTAAAAACTCTAATCCTTCTGGTAAGTCATCTTTAACTTCAGAAGCATAACCTGCAACATTGCCTTCATTAAAAATTCTTAATGTATAAATAACTATATTACCATTTGCTACTTGTACTGGTTCTTTTGTATGTTCATATACATACTCATTTTCTCCAACTTGTGTAAATATTGGAACACGGTTGGTTATTTCTGTTGTTGTACCTCCAAATTCTACACCTGTTATGAATTTTCTTAATGCCAAGTCAAATCTACGTAATACTAATTTTTCAAAATCATCATCATCTTGTTGTCCTGGTATGTATTCCATACCACTTTCAATCTCAGGGTCTTTATATTCTGGTAATGTTTCATCACTTGGAATTGTTGCATTATCTTCTTGTGAATCCCTATCTGTAATCCTTGTCCCTTCACTATCTGTAAAGCCTGAAATTTCCGCAATATTTGTTATCTTTTCATATAAGTCAATATTTTCCTTTACTCTACATCTAATTTGAACATCAATATAGTCTAATTCTGAATCTTCAGTTCCATCAAATGCCTTTAATAACACTTTATCTGTGGCACTTCCATTATCTCTATTTGCATAAATTGCATCTCTATTAGCAGAAAATTCTGTATTAGGCGAAGTGATATCTGTTGTTACAGTTCTTCCATCTGTAGATACTTTCCAACCATATCTAGCATTTATCTCATCATCAACAATAAATTCTAATTGAGGTGGTAAATGGTCTGTAATTTCTGTTACATATCCATCTAAACTACCTTCATTATATACTCTTATTGTATATGTTACTATATCACCATTTGATACTCCAACTGGTTCTTTTGGATGATTATATATAGCTGTTGTAGATGTTCCATCTTTTAATGGTGTTGTATCAACGACTGGTGCCCTATTAGATATATTTACTTTATTTCCATTTATATTCGTCACATCACTAATAAATTTCCTTAGGGCTAGGTCAAAATCTTTTCCCATAATAGTTAAATCTTCATAATCATCATCATCTTGCTCGCCCATACCTTTTGTTGGGTCTTGTGGATTATATTTTTCTGGGTCTGTTTCTACATTATCTGGCTCTGAATCACGGTCAATTGTGTTTCCATTAATATCTTTATGTTCTGTAATTTCTGCAATGTTTTTTAAGATTTTATCTTCTTCTCCTACTTTTGCAGTTACTTTACATTCAATTTGTAAATCTATGTAATCTAATTCCAATGTTTCTTTATTAAATGCTAAAAGTTTATTTTCTTCACTTGCCAAATAATCTGTTACAACTGTTTTTCCATCTTCTGATGGATTTTTCCAACCAAACTTGGTATTAATTTCACTATTTTCTACAAATTCTAAGCCTTCTGGTAAATAGTCGGTTATCTCTGTTGCCCAACCATCAAGTTCTCCTTCATTATATACACGAATTGTATAAACAATCGTATCGCCTGTTTCTATTATTAATGGTGTTTTTGTATGTATTTTCTCAACAGTTAGCTTTCCACCTGTTGCCAAAGCTTGTAGTGCTTCGTCTGTTATTACTGGTTCTCTACTATTTTCTCCTGTTAATTGGTTACCATTTACAGAATAAATAAATTTTCTTAGTGCTAGGTCAAAATATTTTCCTGGTAAAATTAAGTCTTCATAATCATCATCATCTTGCTCACCCATACCTTTTGTTGGGTCTTGTGGATTATATCTATCTGGGTCTGTTTCTACATTGCCTGGCTCTGAATCACGGTCAATTGTGTTTCCAATAATGTCTTTATGTTCTGTAATTTCTGCAATGTTTTTTAAGATTTTATCTTCTTCTCCTACTTTTGCAGTTACTTTACATTCAATTTGTAAATCTATGTAATCTAATTCTAATGTTTCTTTATTAAATGCTAAAAGTTTATTTTCATCACTTGCTAAGTAATCTGTTAAAATTGTTTTTCCGTCGCCAGATGGATTTTTCCAACCATATTTAGTGTTTATTTCACTATCTTCCACAAATTCTAATCCTTCTGGCAAATAGTCTGTTACCTCTGTTGCCCATCCATCAAGCTCTCCTTCGTTATATATACGAATTGTATAAACAATTGTATCTCCTGTTTCTATTAATAATGGAGTTTTTGTATGTGTTTTTTCAGCAGTTAGTGTTCCACCATTTGCTAGATTTTGAAGTGCTTCCTGTGTTATTACTGGCTCTCTGCTATTCTCACCTGTTAACTGTTCTCCATTTATAGAATAAATAAATTTTCTTAATGCCAAATCAAATTTTGCATCTACTTTTTCATTCTCGTATTCAATGCTATCTTCAAAAGGGTTATTTATTTTTTCAATTTGCACTACTGGTTGGTCTGTTCCTGTTGGGTTATCTACTGACCAATAAATTACTTTTGTTGTAAAGTAGTTTCCACTAATTTTAAATGTAATTAAATCTGTATTTATATTTGAAGGAATAGAAATATAAAAATTCTCTCCAATTAGGTCTTTTATTGTTGTTTCTTCTTCTACTGGTTCTTTGTTAGCATTTAGATACTCAATATCTGTAATTTCATTATTATCTCCATCTGTAAAAATAGCTTCTAATGAATAACTAACTTTCTTTAATTCCTCTAGTTTATATGGTCCAACAATAATTCTGTCTCCATCTGTTTCTGTTTTTATATCTGTATCTACTATTTCTACCGGGTTAGTACTACTACTTTCATTTCTATAATCATAGCTAAAATCTTCTGCTAATGGTGTTTGAGTTAAATATGCATATAAAGCATCCATAGCATGAATTCTTGCAGCATCTTCATCATCGCTCATATCAAGCGTTTGATAATTTCCATCAACATTTAATACAGCATTTATCTTAATAGAAGGATTTCCCTCAACATGATATTCATCATCATTTGTAAAATACCAAATTGCTAATTGCTGAATTGCATCAATATCATCTTCTTTTAAATTATCTGTTAGTTTGTCATTTATCCAACTAGTATTTTCATACACCCCTGGGTACTTCGCTGCATATTCTTCTACTGCATTTAAAAGAGCTTGCTTACTTTCCTCTGCTATCGATTTATCTTCATCTGAAGCATTTGTTTTAGGTTGTACATAGCATTGGTCTAAAACCCACATTAATCTTTCATAGTTTTTACTTTCTATATCTGGTAAAGCTGCTAGGTATTTTTTTGTTATTTCTTCAGGCTTCTTCATATCAAAATATTCTGTATAATCTGTTGGTACAATATCTTGTCCCATTTCAGTTGATCCAAATCCTGGTCCGCCTTTAATACAGTAAAATGTTTCGTTAAGATTATTATTTGTATTATATATTTTCCAAATGTATTTTTCTCCGTTATTTACTACCTTGTACCCTTGTCCAGAGTTTCTTAATGGCTTTATACTAAGTGTTATTGGAGTAGTGGCTGTCGTAGCATGAACTTCCACAAAACAGCTAACTATGGTAAATAATACAAATGTTAGTACAAATAATAAAATTCCCTTTTTAAGTTTCATAGTAATATCCTTCCTTTTTTACCTATTAATATTATTATATATTTTACTTTCGTTCTTTTCACTTGTCAATAGCAGTATTTTCCTGTTTTTCTTATGTTTAAATTTATCAAATTTAGGGTATTACGGAAGTTTGGTTTTCAAGTTTTTGTTTTCCAAAATACCCATATATTACAATTATATTACATTTTTGTCACATTTTCAAGATTTTATAGGTATAAAAGTAAGTTTTCTCTTGTATCCCTAGGATTTTAAGTGTGTACTTTACATAAATTTGTCATATTTAATTATATAAAACAATTGTCTATTTATATTATAACGTTGGTCCTTGCTGTCGCCTTCCATCCCCATGTCAAAAATATTTATAATATTTTGACTTAAGTTAAGTAGTTGGAAGGCTCTAGAACTACACTAACGCTCCGCCTGCGCGTATTGCACTTATATAATATAAATAGACAATTTTAATAATATTTCATTATGAAATTGGGATTTAAAAATAATGTGCACCTTGATAAAAGTGCACATTATTTTATTAGTTTTCGACTGATCTATCTTCCAATAAGTAAAATCCCAATGTTACCTTAAATAAATCCCCATCTAAGTATATGTGGAATTTTCCGCCTTGAAGTTCTGTTAGGCTTGAAGCAATTGAAAGTCCAAGTCCGCTTCCTTCAGTGTTTCTAGCACTATCACCTCTCACAAATCTTTGCATTAATTCATCTGCTGAAATATTTAATTCTTCTTTAGAAATATTTTTCATTTGAATTACTACACTGTTTTTGTTTGATATAACATCAACATATACCCTTGTATTTTCTAAAGCATATTTTGAAGCATTGGAATATAGATTTTCTAAAACTCTATATATATACCTTCCATCTGCTTTAATATAAATTGGTTCTTCTGGTAATGTCATTACTTCCTCCAAGTTTCGTGCTTTAAATTTATCTTCAAACTCGCCAGAAACTTGTTTTACTAATTCTTTAACCTCAATTTTTTCCATTTTAAGTTTTATATTTCCCGAAGACGCTTTAGAAGCTTCCACTAAATCTTCTGTTAGTTTTTTTAGTCTTTGAGATTTATTATCAAGTATCATTAAATATTCTGTTGCCTTCTCATTTGGCATTTTTTCCTTTTTTAATAAATCCACATAATTAATAATAGAAGTAAGTGGTGTTTTAATATCATGTGATACATTTGTTATTAATTCTGTTTTCAATCTTTCACTTTTTAAGCTTTCATTTACAGCATTTGATAGCCCACCTGCTATATCTTCAATATAGATTCCAAGCTGTTTTAGCACTCCTGTTAGTTCATTTTCATTAAGCTTTATATTTGTATTTCCTTCATAAATGGCCTTTATTGCATTTTGAATAGTGTTAAACTGTTTTATTTTTCTGAATAAAAAGCAAAATGTTGCTATTCCTAATGACACAAGTGCCACGAACCAGAAAAGTGAACCACCTGCCGAATATGAACCTACTATACCAAATGTAGCTATAAATCCAACTGCACAAAATCCCCAATATGCAAGTGTTAATTTTGTAGCAATTTTTCTATTATCTATTAAAGTTTTAATTCCATGCCCTATCATATATAAAAGTGTAGTTTTCCATAGAGTATGTGTTTTCATCCTTTTTACTACAGTTTCTAATAACAGAATTGCTCCTAAATAGCTTATAATTGTCCCTATTGTAACACCACTAAATATAACTGCCCTAAGTTCTGATTTCAATGCCACAAAGAATATCATGCTAAAACCAATTATACAAGATCCTATAAAAAAGGCAATTTCTAGTGGTATTTTATCAAATCCATTTAAGTGAATTCCTGGGCCTTTTCCTTTTTTACCAATACCATTTAATATAATTAACCCCAATGCTAATAGTGTAGCAATACATAGTGGTATTAAAATTGGTGCCAATGTATTTGCTCTCATAGATAAGTCATAAGCAAATTTTGACATTGCATAATCATCTCTATATGGCAAATCTTCTACTAATGATGTGTATATTTCTTTAATATTTGAACTGCTTATTTCTTCATATTGGCTGGTATATCTTATTTCTTCCATACTTAAATATGAAATATTGGTATCTATATTTCCGTTTTTAAAGTTCCAATATGTTGGATTTTCTGCTATAATTCCCTTAATTTCATCTATTGTATCTGTTCTCATTGTATGCTCTAGGTTAGTAACAGCAATCCTATTTTCATAATCTATCATTAGATATTTAAAATTAGAATTATTATCTGTTTTGTACCAAATAATCCCAGTGCCACCATTAATTTGCACATTTTCCTGTATGTCATATCCATATGAGCGCATATCTATCATATCACTTTGAGAATTGTTTTGCTCTTCGTTACCTTCCTCTTTTAAAAATGTTGGAATATATGTGTTTGCATATATTGACGATAGATAGTTATTTGAAAATATCTTGGTATCATAATAATTGCTTGTATTTTCCAGCTCTATTTCTGTATCCATTATTATTAGTCCTGCTATGCATGCAATTAGGATAAGACCAAATATTGGTGCAATAAAATAGCATATATTTTTGCTTACCCTTGCTAAACTAATTTTACTTTCTTTCATTTAGCGCTTTTCTCCTTTTCATCTAAATTTTCAATTTTATAACCAACTCCCCAAATTACTTTTAGGTATTTTGGCTCTCTTGGGTTTATTTCTATTTTTTCTCTAATGTGCCTTATATGTACAGCAATTATATTTTCTGCACCATAGCTTTCTTCTTCCCATACATTTTCATATATTTGTTCAATTGAATACACAATTCCTTTGTTCTTAGTCAAAAATTTTAAAATATTGTATTCTGTAGGGGTTAGTTTTATCTCTTTTCCCTCTACTTCTACTTGTTTTGTATTGTCATTAATTATTAAGTCACCTGAGTGATAAACATTGTTTCCTTTTTCCATTTTATCTGCAATTGAACCCAAAGAAGTATATCTACGAATTTGTGAGTTTACCCTTGCAATTAACTCTAATGGGTTAAATGGTTTTGTAATGTAGTCATCTGCACCATTATTTAGTCCTGTGATTTTGTCATAATCTTCTGATTTAGCAGATAGCATTATAATTGGAACTTTTTTATCCTTTCTTATCAAGTTTGCTGTACTAATTCCATCTAATTTTGGCATCATAATATCTAATAATATTAAGTGAATATCATCATTTTCCTTAACAATTTTAAGGGCTTCCATGCCATTATATGCTTTTAAAACATTATAACCTTCCTTAGTTAAATAAATTTCAATTGCATTTACAATCTCCTTATCATCATCTACTACTAAAATGTTATACATATGCTACTCCTTTATTTTTTAACTTCCCTTTTATTATATCATTTTTGACACAATTAGTATAGCATGAATTTATTAAGAAAAAAGTTATTAAATTATTAATATTTCCTTAAAATGAACAATAAGTTCTAAAAAGTCAAATGTGCTTATGATTTTTTAGAACTTATCAATCTCTTTGTCCTTATCTATATCTAATTATACAAAATAGAAATTCCCACAATTGTATTATATAAGTGCAGGCCGCGCAGGCGGAGCGTTAGCGTAGTTCTAGAGCCTTCCAACCACTTAACCCAAGTCAAAAATATTTATAATATTTTTGACATTGGGATGGAAGGCGACAGCAAGGACAAACGTTATAATACAATTGTGGGAATTTTTCTGACCTGTCCCAAATTACCCTAAAATGGGTAAAAAGGGACTGTCCCTAATTTCGGGAATCCACATATTCTTCTATTAATAATTTAATTACTGTGAATATTGGTACAGCTAGGAACATACCCAATACGCCAAAATATGCTCCACCAATAGTTACTGCAAAGATTACCAAAAGTGGGCTAATTGATAATGAATTTCCTATAATTTTTGGATTTATAATATTTGCATCTATTTGTTGAAGTATGATTACTATTACTGCCATTAGAATTGCTTGACCTAATCCGCCTGTAAATATTGTAACAATTATTGCAATTATTACCGCAATAATTGCACCAAAATATGGAATCAGGTTAAATAAGCCTATCATAAAGCCTAATAATACAGAATATTTTACACCTATAATTGACATTGCAATAGATGTTAAAACTCCAATCACAAATGCATCTAGCACTTGCCCACCTATAAAGTTAAAAAATACTTCATTTGATTTATTAAAATATTTTGCCACCATTTTATATGTATCTTTAGTAAATATTGCGCGTGCTAATTTCTTAAAGAAAGCTAGTATTCTGCTTCTTCCTGCTAATAAATATATGGAAACTATGAAAGATACAAATATATTAAACACACTATTTACAACATTTATAGCACCTTTTACATATTCTGTTAATCTTTCCATATTTAAATATTGTTTTAAATCAATATTTTGTATGCTTTGGATTAAATCTTTTATAACTTCATTTTTCCAAACTGAATCCTCTGGCAAAGCATTATAGTTTTCCAATGTTGAGTTATAGTAACTTCCAAAATTATTAATAAAATCTGTAATACTTCTAGTTATATTTGGAATAACAAAATTTAAAGCTATAATTACTAATAATATTGCAATAATATACACTGTAATAATAGACAATCCTCTTGCTCTTTTTGCTATTATTTTAGGTTTTTTTACTTTTCTATATGCACTTTCAACTTTTCTACAAGGAATATAAAATAAATATGCAATTAACACACCCATAATAAATGGCATTAATACATTAAATAGATTAGAAAACCATTCACCAATTTCTGTAAAATTATCCAATAATTTATAAACTAGAATAATTGCTAAGCCTAGGCTAAACCAATAAAGCCATTTGCTAAAGCCTTTTTTCTTTTCTTCCATATTTTTCTCCTTTTTTAGTTAAATTATTAAACCCACTGGGCAATGGTCACTACCTAATACTTTATCATATATTGTACTTTCTTTTATTTCACCTTCAATTGATTTTGATACTATAAAATAATCAATTCTCCAACCAACATTTTTTTCTCTTGCATGGAACATGTATGACCACCAAGTGTAACAATCTTCTTTTTCTGGGTATAAATATCTAAAACTATCTGTAAAACCTGCAGATAATAATTCTGTCATTTTTCTTCTTTCTTCATCTGTGAACCCTGCATTTCTATGATTTGTTTTGGGATTTTTCAAATCTATTTCTTCGTGTGCCACATTAAAATCTCCACAATATATTACAGGCTTTATTTTGTCCAAAGATACTAAATATTCTCGTATTTCATCTTCCCATTTCATACGATAATCCAATCTTTCTAACTCTCTTTTTGAATTTGGTGTATAGCAATTTACTAAATAAAATTTTTCAAATTCTAGTGTGATTATTCTTCCTTCTTGGTCGTGCTCTTCTTTGCCGATTCCATATGTTACATTAATTGGTTTTACTTTAGTAAATACTGCTGTTCCAGAATATCCTTTTTTTACAGCACTATTCCAATAGCTGTAATAGCCACTAAAAACACTTTGTATTTCCAAATCTATTTGGTCTTCTTGCATTTTAGTTTCTTGTATGCAAAATATGTCACTATCAATTTCCTTAAAAAAATCTTTAAATCCTTTTTTTAATACTGCTCTTAATCCATTTACGTTCCAAGATATTAGTTTCATTTTTTCCTCCGATTATATATTTTAAAAAAAAGCTTCCGATACCCGGAAGCTTTTTTATATTACATAGCATTAAAATATACGTTACCACCTATATTTACACCTGATGCACAACCAGCAGCACGGAATGATAAGTAATTGTGGTTTCTTTTACCATTTAAAGCATCTATTACTGCTTGCTTAACAGCAGATGAATAATTTCCGTTTAATCTCTTTTTCCAGTGTGTATCTATTGAATAACAGAACTGACCTTTTGCCATGTATTGGCTTAATGGGTCTTTACCATTATATGCCCATTTGCTACTTTCTGCCCTGTTACATGCACAAGTTATAACTGCTAATGCACCATTATAACTTGAGCCACACTCTTGAGCTGTAATAGCACATAATAAGTCTAATTCTTCATCTGAATAACTCCACTTTCCTGCATAAGTAATTCTTGTTGAACCTCTTGAAGTTACCTGTTGCTTATTTCTAACTTCTACAATTTTATCAACTGGTTTTTTAATAATTTTAGAAGAAATTTCTGTTTTTTCTATTTCTTTATCATTTTGATATTTTACTTTATAAGTAACTTCTTTTAGACCATCTACACCATATTGTACAATTCTATCTTGTTTTGCTCCAGAACCAGTTGCAACGTTTTTAGTAATTGTTTCATATGGGATTTTTACTTTTTCTACAACTATTTTTTCAACAATTGTATCATAGCTTGCTAATATTTCTTCTGCTGTAATATCATCTGAAGTCTCAATTGTTTCTGCAACTTCAATTTCTTCTTCTGATAATTTTGAAATTTTAATTGTTTTATTATCTGGTAACTCAGATTCTAAATCTGGTACTACTTTTTCGTCATCTAATAAAATAATGTGGTTTTCATCAAGTATTTCTGAAATAGTTGTTTTGCTTGTTACAACGTTCATTTCATATCCACTAGCTAAAACTATTTTTACATTTTTAAATGTAACATTTCCGGCTGTTACTGTAGCCATCATAATGAAAATAAAAATTAAGCTAATGCATAGAATTTTTTTCAGCGATATTGATGCTTTATCATCATTTTTCATAAGATATTTGTTCCCTCCTTTAAAAGCAACAATTGTATTATACCATTTTTTAGAAGGTTTGTCAAATTTTTGTAACATTCTTGTAATGCTACGGCCAGTTGCTTTTCAAGATTTGGGTGTTTTTTTAAGCTTTTGTAAATCCCCATATTACATTATATGCGAGCTTGTACAAGAATATGCTTTTTTTGTTGTATTTTTTTCATAAATATGATATTATTGGATAAACTATTAACAAAGGAGTGAATAATATGTGGTGGATTATTCTTATAGCTATTGTTGTTGTTTTAATTATCGCAGTTATTGCTATTTACAATAATTTAGTAACATTAAGGCAACGTGTAAAAAATGGTTGGAGCCAAATTGATGTGCAACTTCAAAGAAGATTTGATTTAATTCCAAATTTAGTTGAAACTGTAAAAGGCTATATGACACATGAAAATGAAACTTTTGAAAAAATTGCTGAACTTCGTAGCGCTTGGGCAAATGCTAATTCTATAGATGAAAAGGCACTTTTAGATAATCAATTATCTGATACTTTAAAATCTATTATGGCACTTGCTGAAAATTATCCAGATTTAAAGGCTAACCAAAACTTTATGGCATTACAACAAGAATTAAGCAATACTGAGGATAAAATCTCATATTCCAGGCAATTTTACAATGATACTGTTACACGCTATAACACAAAATTAGAACTATTTCCTTCTAATTTTATAGCTTCTATTTTCCATTTTGAGGCAGAACCTCTATTTGAAGTAGAAGAAACGGCAGCTAGAAAAAATGTTAAAGTAGATTTTAATAAGTAAAGTAAAAAAATCCAACTCTTTTCGAGCTGGATTTTTTGTTTCCTATTTTTCTTTTTCAGTACAGCCTTTTTTAATTTACAAATAATTTAAGTGCATTTTCATATGTTATTTTAGCAATTTCTTCTAATGGCATTTCTTTTACTTTTGCTATTTTTTCTGCCATATATTTTACATTTCTAGAGTCATTGCGTGTTCCCCTATGTGGCTCTGGGGCTAAATATGGGCTATCTGTTTCTATTAATATTCTATCTAGTGGCACAGCTTTTATGGCTTCATCTGCATTTTTGGAGTTTTTAAATGTAATTGGTCCTGCAAACGAAATATAGAATCCCAACTTTAAACCTTCACGAATCAAGTCTAAATTTAGTGGACAACAGTGGAAAACCCCTTTTTTTATTGGTGTGATTTCATTTTTTAATATATCTAAAGTATCATATACTGCTTCTCTTGTGTGTATTATAATTGGCAAATTCAACTCATTTGCAAGTTCTATTTGCTTTTTAAAAGCATGCTTTTGTTCCCATTTATTTTCTTTATTCCAGTAGTAGTCTAAGCCAATTTCGCCAATTCCTACTACTTTCTTATTTTTTGCTAGTTCCTTTATTTCATTTAATTCTTTTGATAATACTTCATTAAAGTTTTTGCCAGGTATGTCATTTGGCGAAATTCCAGCAGTTGCATATATATATTCATGTAAATTGGCAATATTTATAGCTTCTTTTGAAGAAGCTATATCATATCCTGCACAAATTAATTTTGTTACACCACTATCATAAATACTTTTTAGTATTTCTTCCCTATCTTCACTAAATTTTTCATCATTATAATGTGCATGTGAATCAAAAAATTGCATTTTTTCCTCCTGTTATTCTTTAAATATAATTGTAAAACTAGCAATTGCATATTCTGCTATATGTGAAAGGCTTAAATCCATGCTTTCTACATTTTGCAAATTTAATTCTTTCAAATCTGCTATAGGTTTTCCATTTTCGCCATTATAGATTTTTATTTTAGTCCACAAATCTTCTTTAATAGAGATTTCATCAGAAATAGCCTTGAATATTGCCTCTTTTGCAGCAAATCTAACTGCATAATGCTGATATTTCATTTTTCCTGTATTTTCACAAAATTCCGTTTCCTGCTCTGTATACACTTTATCTAAAAAGCTTTTCCCTTGCCTTTCTATTGCTTTTTTTATTCTTTCTACTTCTATTATGTCTATTCCAGTTTTAACTCTCATTTTGCACTCCTATTTACTAAATACTACAAAAAGATTTATTATATTTAAAATAACCATTATTGCTATAACAAGCACAAGCCAGGTATTCCCTCTTTTTGTTTTTTCTATTTCATAATCTTTATATAATAAATCATATTGCTGTTTTAGTTTATTAAAGGTTTCTTTCATATCTTGCTGCTCTGAATAGTGTTTGTCCAAAATTTCTCCAGTTTCATTTCCTGTTATTTCATAAATCCAATCTTTTTTAGCAAAATTCAAAAATTCATTTTTAATTGTTTTAAATTTTCTGTTTTGTTGTAATTTGTACATTAATTTTTTTAGATATATTTTTTTGTATAGGCTAAAAATGTAGTGGTATAAATGCTCATTTTCGTGTTCAAATGGCACTGTAGTATAGTTTTTAATATTACTATCACATGTAAATAGCACAGCCGAATTACTAGTAAAGCCGTAATATAAATATTTTTCCTTATATACATTTTGTTCTTTTAATATAATATCTGGCAATTGTTCTTCTGCAGGTCTTATTTGCCTATATTTTTCAAATTCTTTTTCTACAAACTTTATATCTGTTTCCTCGTTCCACTCATTTTGATTTAAGCATACATAAGAATATGTAATAAGCCTATCAGTATCTAAATTAATTTGCTTTGCCTCTATATTTGGCCCTGCAATTTCTTGAATAAATTCTGAAAATCTCTGCATATTGTCAAATTTTTTAGTCTGGATTTTTATTGCTTCATATTCTTTGCTGTGCTCTGCTTTTGAATTTATATCCCTAAATTTGTAATTAAAATTTAGTAAATCAGAAAACTGCTGACCTTCTGTTAACGCGGTCTTAAACAATAAAAAGCATACTCCAGTATTAAAACATATAATTTCTACTTTTGTAATGTCAAAAAATATTCCATTTTTTTCGCCTATTTTACCTGGTATATCGCCACTTAATTCATATTCAAATATATTGCATTGCTTTTTGCTTAATAATGCAGCTTGCATTTTTTTGTCCATGCCTTCATAGTCTTTGAGCCCTTTTTTAGAAGTATCTAAAGACCAAAACATTTTATCTTTTATTTCAGGCAAAAAATATTTATCTATTCCCACATCTTTTTTTCTATCAAATAATTTCAATTTGCATTTTGGATTTTTTAGTAAAGTATAAATATATGGCTTATATTCATTTTCTTCTATCAAATATGGATATATAAAGTATGTATATTGATATTTCATTTTAAAATCCATCTTTTGTTTCCCTCTTTTCTTTATTTATTTGTGTAATAATTTAAGTTCAAATCTTCTCCTCTATGCCAATTATTTATAAACTCTATTAATGAGGCATTTTCTAGTGTATATGATGGTTCTACAGCAACTCTACCTCTTGAATCAATACATCCCCAAACTCCATCTTTTTTTACACTTGAATAGCCAAACTCATTTTGCTCTCTTGCATCATCATAAATATAATCTACAATAACAACCCCATCTTTATTTACATAGCCGTATTTACCATCTTTTTTATCTAAAAATAGAGTATTGGTTGTTAATAATTCTCTATTTGTCTTTTCCTCAAATTTAAAATTGTAGTATTTATAATCATCATCAACTCGTATTTTCATGTATCCATCTTGAGTATTAATTTCTGATAATATTCCACTTAATTTTACTGTAAAATCATTTCCTATAAAATCAGTATCTACAGAGTCTGATTTATTACCTTCAAAAAATCCGCTATCAGCCCTATATATTAAGCTATCATAAGTTGGCTCAAGAACAATATCACCTGATAAATTTATAACACCATACTTTTCTTTTTCTTTGAAAATATAGTTTTCATCAAATGTATATTCTAAATTTTGATATTTTGGAGCAATTTTTGTTTCACCTGATAATGTTACAACTCCATATTTTTTATCTGAAACAATTACAACATTCTCACCATTTATAGATTTTATACTGTCAAATTTATTCTCTAAATAACTTTTTCCTTCACTATCTACTATTTTCCATTTTCCATTTTCTTTTGCTACATAATTTCCATTGCCATAAATAGACTGAATATCTTGATATTTAACTTCTACTGCAACTGTTTTATCACGATTAATTACTCCAACTTTATTATCATTATCTGTTACAATATATCCATTTTCATATCTATCTGAAATAGCTTCAATTTTTTTGTATTCTGGTTCTATAATAATTGCTCCAATGTGGTCTACCAAACCATAATTATCGCCTTGCTCTATTAATATGCTGTTTGTAACGCCATTTAATGCTTTGATGCTATCATATTCACATGCTAAAAGTTCTTTACCTTTAAAATCTGCTAATCCAAATTTTCCTTCTTTTGATACAATTAGCAAATCTTCCTCATACCATAAATTGTTGTTAGCATCATGATTTTCAACAGCTTGGATGGTATCATAACCAGTTACTATTTCTTCATTTTTACTATTAATTACTTTTGATTTATAGGAACCAGTTTCATAATCTACGTCATAGGTACAAATAAAAACATCTTTTGAATTGTCTGGAATTATAATTGCTTCATCATATTCTGGCTCTATAATAGTTTCACCTTTTGAATTGATTACTCCCCATTTGTCGTTTGTATATACTGCAAAATACTTATTTGCAACTGTTTTTTCATCTGTTTTTCCTGCGCCACTAATTAATTTGCTAATGCCAATTATTACCATAATAATTACTGCAAGAGCAATAATAACGGCAAAAACTTTTTTAAGGTTAAGTTTTTTCTTTTCACCATTGTATCTTCTGGCTCGACTACTCATCTTAATTCCTCCTTATGCTTAATACTATATCATATTTGTGTACATAATTACAAGGTGTTTTGAAAGATTTTATAAAGCAATAGTTATATATTATTTACAAAAATAAAATATTAGTTATTCATATATGATGATTAACATGACATAAAGTGTCGATTTATTTTGCCTATTATTTATGCCATAATTTGTCATAGTGATATGATGATAAAAGAAAAGAGAAATCAATTTGGTTATACTCAAGAAAAAATGGCAGAAATGCTTCAAATTAGTTTAAGACAATATGTTAGAATTGACAAAGAAACATGTTTGCCTAGAAGTGATATTTTAGATAGATTAATCAATACATTAGATTTAACAGATGAAGAAATTGGCATGTATGTAAAATCTGTGTTATTCAAAAAAAGTTCGTAGTTATAAGATTTCAAATGTGGAACTTTAGTATCTTTACTTAATTTAAAAGTAGCACAATGTTGAATTATATCAACATTGTGCTCCCTATATATATTAAAAATTTCACACACTAATATTGACAAGCTCACTTAACCCATGTCAAAAATTTATTTTTGACATGCGGAAGGAAGGCGACAGCAAGGACAACCGTTATAATACAATTGTGTGGAATTGATAGATTTACTATTTTTATTGTATTAAGAGATTCGTCCCTAGGTAAGACAAAAGTGGTAGATTTGGGACTGTCCCTAATTAAGACACTAGCAGAAGCGTCCCTAAGTCACCCTATTTAGGGTGACTGGGACCCGTCCCCAATTACTCCCACTACTACTGTCATGTCGTCTTTTTGTCTGCCAAAGTCGTTATCTATTGCTTCTTCTAATATTAGGTTAGCTATTTGTTGGGCATCTTTTGTTTCTAAATCTTCTAGTAGATATTTTACCCACAATTCTTTGTTTATGTATTCGTTGTTTGCTTCTATCACGCCATCACTGCACATTACTATGATGTCACCTTGTTGTAAGTCATAGTCATATACAACTAGGTCATTTTTTTCTAGCACTCCTGCTGGTAATGTGGTTGATTTTAGTAATTGTACTTCGCTTCCTCTTTTTACATATGTTGGGCATGCACCATTTTTTATAAATTCCATATTTCCATTATATAAATCTAAAATCTGAATATCTAGTGTGGCATACATGTCTTCTTTGCTATTTGCAAGTAATATTGAGTTTATTAATTGTAGTGATGCTTCTTTTTCAAAACCTGCTTTTAATAGCCTTTCTAGCATTTTTACTGCTATTTTACTACTTTTCATTGCTTCTGGTCCTGAGCCCATACCGTCACTGATTGCTAACAAATATTTGCCATCTTCTAGTTTTGTTTCTAAGTGGCTATCTCCTGATACTATTGAATCTGCTTTTGTACTAGAAGATACTCCTATTTGTAATTTGTATTTATCTTTTGACATGTATTTAAATTGGCACTGCTCAGCATTTTCCCTTAGTCCACATACTTGTGATTGGATTAAGAATTTATCTCCTAATGATTTAGTTAAAATTCTAGATATTTTTTTAATGTCACATTTTGTGCCTTCTATTTCATCACATAGTTTTGTGCATACTTCTACAAAGTACCTACCGGAATTTGCTCTTTTTATTTTTAATCCTTCTATTTCAATATCTTTTTCTTTTAATAATGCTTTAATTTCTTGCCTTTTTTCTTCAAATGGGTCAATTTCTTTTTCTTCTTTCATTTCATTTGCTAAGTTTGATATGGCATTTGACACTTCTTCCAAACCGAGTAGCAACAGTTCTTTTGCTTTCTTCCATTTTCTTTTTCCAGATGAAATTAATTTTGCTCATCCTATATGAAGAATTAATTGCTTTAATCATTTTAGATACATCTTGTATTACTTGCTCATTTTTTTCGTAAAATCCTACCAAGTAATTATTATGTTTTTCTAAAATTCCCACAAGCTGTTTTTCTGTTATTACATCTTCTTTTAATAAGAGATGAAAAATATCATCTATTATTCCATTTTGGTTTTCATATATTTCATCATATAGCATGTTTTCTTCAAGTTCTTGCAAATTTATTCTCAATTCTTCTATAAAAATTTGCTCATTTGATAGTTCTTGTTGTCTTAGGTCTTCTTCACTTATAACTGTGCTTGCCGCTTCACCATAGCTTTTTGCCATTTCACTTATTGCCTCTGACATGTTGTTTAGCTTAAATATTGCATCTTCATTTTCTGTTAAGCTTCTGCCTGCAAGTGTGGTTTCTGGTAATAGTTTTTCTTTTCCGAAAAAATCTTGTATGTCTATTTTTACTTTTTTAGGAACTGCTAACAATCCTAAAAATGCAATTAAAATTTCTTGAATAAGTATTACAGGCACTGTGTTGCCATTTGCAACATATGTTAATGCAATGTTACCTAGTATAAACCCAATTACTACACCAATTTTGCCAAGCCTATTAAATAGCCCTGCTATCATACCAGATATGGCATATGAAGCAACTAAAATTGGCTCTGAGCCACTTATTATTCCAAGTGTAACTCCTATTAGCACACCAGATGTTGCACCTATCAGCATGCCATTTTTCCAGCCTAAAATTAGTACAATTAAAATACTTAATATATTTTTTACGCTATAGCCAAAAATTGTAAAATTATCTAATGCACAAATTGCAATTGCAAGTAGTAAGCTTGTCCCCATTACTTCTTCTACTGAAAATACTGTTTTTTTGCCAAATTCTTTAATAATTGGTATACTGTTTGCAAATATTTTGTAAAATACAAAACTACTAATTGCTAGCATTATGCTTGTTAGCAAGTCATAAACATAAAAACTGGTAAAAAACATTGGTATTATTTGCACTACAAGTACTGATATAAAAAGCCTAGATCCAAGCCTTCTTTGTTCATTTACTATTTCTTCTTCTCTTGGTCTTTTAAATAATACTAGTGCAAAAAATACAAGTGTTGTTATGAAATATGTAAAAAGGCTATTTGTACCAAATTTTAGCCATGTTCCTATTAATGTTAATATGTACACTATTCCAACTGGTGAATAATTGCTAAGCATTGCTGCCAAAAAGCTAATTGCAAATGGGCTTATGCTAAGCATAAAATTTTCCGAACTAAATCCAACCATTGAAATTAAGAAACTTATGGTGTATAAAATAATATTTTGTATGTTAAAAAGATTTTTTAAAATCTCTTTTATTGATTTTCTACTTTTTATTTCTTCTTGCTCATTTTCGTTATTTTGATTTGTAAAATCCTTTAATATATTTTGAAACACTTTTTAATCACCCCTACTTTTTTAATTTGATATTTATTTTAGTACATGTTATTTAAAATATTTGTCGTATTTAATACCAAATTTAAAAAAGTTTTTTATCTTTTTTGCCATCTTACGTGTTTATTTTACTTTTCTTTAGTTTTTACAAGTTATATTTTAACTCAAAATAGCATAAAATTCAATATATTGTAGAAAAGTGCATTAAAAAAGAGTGAAATTTTTTTAATTTCACTCTTTTAAATTAGGCTAGCTAATTATTTGTTAGAACTTTCTTTTTAATAAAGATAATTCCTACTATTATTACAGCCAATACTGCTATTGATAATGCAATATATACTACTATTTCTCCAACACCAGTTGGCGGAATTACAATTATGTGTTCAGCTTTAGATGTATCAACTTCTGCTGGATTTTCTGCTTTAGGGTCTTGGTTAGCTTGAATTGAATATGCCATCCTTCTACCAGCAGTATTTGAAACTGCACTGATTTCTGCAATATTGTCATATGCTTTGTCATCCTGTGAATTATTGGAAGACATTATTTGTGTTAATATTAGGCTTACTGACTTACTTTCACCTGGTTGTAATTCTCCTGCTAAACCTTCTGTTTTTACAATATTTACATCTGTATTTGCTATTACATCAGCAACTTCTCCTGGCTCAAAGCTTTCAACTTCACTCCATCCAATATTATATTCTTCTTTATAACTCAAATTATTTGCCAAATAGTCTAGTACAGAATCAGCACTTGTTGTTACCATCTCAGATGCTCCAGTACCTTTATAATAGAAGTCTTGTCCTAGATAGTCTGTTTCACTAGCATTTGTAACTGTTAAATCATATGTAACACTAATTGTTGCACCTTGCATTAATTCATTATCCATATTAAATTCAATTAAACCACTATTATTTATAGTCCCTTGTATTAAATTGTCTATTTCTGTTCTATAAGCATACCTATGGCTTTGATTATAATACTCTTCATATTTTTTGTCTTCCATCTGGTTTATTAAATTATATGATTTTCCTTCTAGCCACTTTCTATCTGCTGCTGGAATATCTGCTGTAGTATCAAACAATGTACTACCATTAGCTAAAGTTATTTTTACATTACTTACTTTTTTATTTAATTCTAACTGTGCCTTTGGTCTTTCTACTAATCCAAAGTCTAAGTTATTTAATGTGTAGTTACCATTTACGTCATTTCCATGTAAGTATGTTCCCGCACCATTACTTACTTTTTCACCATCTGTTTTAGTTCTATTATATTCTCCCTCGAATACAATAATTGCTGTTTCTGCTGACATATTTGTATTTTCTATTAATTCGTTAATTAATGTCTCATTAATTTCACTTGCATATGGTGATGCCAATACTTCAGCTTTATGATTTGTTACATTTGAAATACTATATCCATTAACTTCTTGTCTTCTTTCCCAACTATCTTTTGCATCTGATATATTACTTTCAAAAGCATCTGCTGCTTGAATGTTATAATATTTTTCAGTGTAATTAGATAGTCCTTGTTGATATATAGTTGATTTAAAGTCTTGACCGTTATATGACACTACGTTAGAACCACCATGACTATTAGTTAGAACTGTAGCATTATTATTACCATAGTAGAAACGTACAACATAATTTCCTGGTATGATATATGCATTAGCATTTTCATCTGTTTTAAATTCATATTTTCCATTTGCACCAGTAGTTAATGTTTGCCATACATGTTCATTTCCATTTTCTAGTTTTTCTACTAATTCTACAGTAACACCTGCAATTCCTATTTCATCTTGTCTTATACCATCACCTATCATAGCATTCGAAGCATCCTGTGTCCTTTTGTCTTCCCAAACTGTACCATTAATACTTCTAATAGCATCATTATTTAATGTTACTTTAATTGATTTCGCACGGTCTGTATCATCCTCAAAGTTCTTTTCGTATTTTTCTCCTGATAAATCTTCTGCTTTTAAGTTACCTGGAGTAGAGTCAATATCTATTATACCTGCTGCATCTCCGCTTCCCTTTGTTTGACCGTTTGGAAGTGCTGTTCCATCTTTATAGTATGTTGTGTATCCATTAATTTCAACATAATTTTGTTTTAAGCTATTATCATCATCTAATATTACAGGACCATTACTATCAGATCTTACTTTAAATGTTAGATATATATATGCTTCTTCTCCGCTTTCTAGTTTTCTATCTTCTAATCCTCTAATATACACTGCATTATATTGTGCTTCCATTCCGGATTGTTCACTCTCTGTGCCATATTTGCTACTAGAGTTACTATTAATAGCTTTTGCATTTTGTACTTGTAATGAAAGACTATTAATTGTATTATAATAGGCATCTTCTGATACTGAAATCTCTGAAGTTCCACCATACATTACCCAAGATAAATTGTCAATATATTCATAATCTTTATCATAATAGTCTACAACTTCGGTAATTTGGCTTACTATGCTTGTAGAACTGTTTCTAACTGTTATTTTGTATGTTACATATAATTCTAGTTCTTTACTTGCATCAGCACCATTCATTTCAGCACGATATGTGTAATCTGCTGGATAAAGGTCTCTTTCATATACTCCTGCATAGTAGTTATTGTAATCTCTCATTCTTAATTGGATTTCCCAATAATCGCTCTCTTGATTTCTTTTATTATATTTATATACTTCTGTTTTACCATTAATTCTTGTTGCAGCATATGCCACATCTTTTCTTAATGCTAAATCTGTTTCCTGTCTTCTCCATAAACCTTGATTTATAAAGAATTGTCCTTCATAAATTGGTTTATATGTTTTGCCATTATAACTTATTTCTGTTTGATCATAGCTATCATTTCTTTTTTCTTCAATTGATTCATATTCCTTCTCTGAATTTTCTGTTCCATCTTCTGATGAATTTTCCATTATATTATTAATATAAAAATCATCAAAAACTGGGTATAAGTCTTTTTCTCCACTTGTATTTTGTGTGTATGAAGTTATTTTACAATCCTCTATAAATTGCAATTTTCTCCATGTTTGTTCATCACCACCAGCAATTTCAGAATATACTTCATCAATCATTTCATCATAATCTGGAACTATATTCATTTTCTCAATGCTTTCTAGTCTTTTATTGTTCTGCTTTTCTAATTTCGCTAATCCATTTGCTCTTTGTTCTTCTAAATCTTCAATGTCAGGATTTCCTACATAAGAATTTACTGTTGAGTTCCAATCACTAACTTTTTGATTATATTCTTCTTCAGCTTCAGCTCTTAATTTTTCTTTTTCTTCTTCTTCATACTCTTCCATATATTGTTCAATTAACTCAGAAATTCTTCCCTTTTGAAATTCACTTGTTTCAGTAATATTTCCACCTTCTGCAGTATAAAATCCATCAATTAAAGATAAATTTGAATCTTTGCTGTAATTTCCTTCTCCATCTAATACAAATCCCATTAGTTCATACTGAGAAAAAGCTTCGTTCTTGCCACCAGCAACTAATTGTCCTGAGCCTAAAGAATCACTTGAAGTGTAGTTCGCAGGTGATGAACCAATTTCAACAAAAGTTTGATTTAATGCTTCTCTTTCTGATTCTGTTTCTGTACCTTTTGAAGTTGTATGCCATTCATCTGATCCATTATATGCTCCGGATTCTGCCATTTCTTTTGCTGAGCCATGTGCATTTTTTAAGTAATCTGTTGGTAAGTATTGCTGACCATTATACTCAAATGCTACATAATATTTTAGTAATGGATTTAAGTTTTCAAATAGATAATTTCCATCTTCATCTGTATATGTATATGTTACAAACTCTCCTTCACTTGAATTACTATCAGATGCATATAAGCTAACCTTAATATTGCTAAGTGGCTTATCTACTCCTTCACCAGATGTAGTATATACTCCATCTGCTATAGATTCTTTTGTGGCTACTCCATCTTCCCATACAGTGCCAGCCAAATCCATTGTAATGTCAAATCCATCGATTACAACAGTTGTAGTAAATAATTCCCTTACACCGCCATAGTAATTTAATACTTCTTGTAATGGATCTTCTAATAGTCTAGATACATATCTGCAAAGCCCCAAATCAAAAGTTTCAGGTTCTCCCAACATTATGTGTTCATGGTTATACCAATCAACTGTATATTGATATGCTTTTAAAGTACTTGCTAAAGCATCATTTATAGTCATCCATTTAAATCCAATACATAATGAAAGTTCAGAAATAAAATCTTCATCAGCAGAAGTTTTTCCACTATTTGGATTTTTTATTGATACATAAAATTCTCCCTCTCCATCTGGATATGATTGTTCATTATGATCAACAAAGCTATCTTCTTCTGGGGTAAAAAATTTTAAATCATGTTCATTGCCTTCACTATCAAAATATTTTTCTATTTCAATATTATCTTCTATTTTTTCTCCAGATAAGCTATAACCTCTAAAATACATAGAGGAAATACCTCCAAATGCGACATCATCATTGTTTTTATTTATATATGTTAGATTTATTGGTCCAATTATTATTGTACCTTCATCGCCTTCTGCATAGTGTACCATTGTTTTTATATCATCAACTGAACCTTGTATATTAAGGTCTGGTAAATCCGTACTGCCACGTTCAACTTGTGTAGCTTGATAATATTCTTTGTATTGCTCTGCTTCCTTATATAAATCATTTGCTGCTACTTGACCTTCTCTTGCCCATACAGCAATTTGTTTTTCATCATTATATTGACCTATTTCTGGAGAAGTAAGTATATATGCCAAGTCAATGTATTCATCTGTTAGCATATCAAGTTCTCCATCTTTTATTAACCATGGGTATGTTACATCACCATCATGTTCAGTTTCAACATGCTCCTCATATTTATAATCATAGAGACGAGCCCATGTTATAGATGTATTTGGGTTGGGTATACTATATCTTGTTATAGAACCATATTTTATTAGAGTTTCTACCGAATATTTTGGATTTTCTGAAGTCCAAAAATCAGTTCCAAAATCCAAACAATATAATTGTGTTCCTTCATAAACAGGTATATTTTGACCTTCTACTTCTTTGTAGTCTGTTATCTCTTGTTCTGTAAAGTCTTCTCCTTCCCATTCAATAAGTTCCCTTGTATTTCCATATATAATTCCAATTGATTCTGGATCTCCAAATGAAAGACTCATTGCTGATAGCTTTTCTTTTATTGTTTCATTATCCATCAATACAATTATTAAATTTGGAACCATAACAAATGCAATTGTCAAAATCAATAATATAATACCTAGCATTGTTCCAATTTTCTTTAATTTTATTTTATCCATATCTTTTACCTCCTTTCTTTTATTTTTTATTTAAAACTCTTTTTTTAATTTCATAAATTCCAAATGCTAACAATACAATTATTGCAATCGCAAGTGTAATATATAATATAACTTTACCTGTTGCTAAAGAAATCATAATATCTGCATTTGAAATATCATCTTCTGTTTCTAATTTATTTGCCTCAATTGAATCAAAGTCCTTTAATCCTTGTTCGTTATAGCTTTCATATATTTCTGCATTGTTGTTAATAATTTTTCCTATATTCTTGTCTGTAATATTTATGCTTAATACTAATGTGACCTCTTTGCTTTGTCCTGGTTCAAGTTTTTCGTTTTCTAAAGCAGTATTGTATACAACCCCATTATCGTTTGATATATACCAATCTTTATTTAATTCACTACTAAATTTTACATCTTCTGGCAAATAATCAATTATTTTTTTAACATATCCTGGTACCTGTCCTTCATTTGTAACCACTATTCTGTATTCAACTATCATACTACTATTATTTATATCTCTTTCGTAAAAATCCATTTTAGTTAACTTTGAATTATCATAATAGTATACTTTTGTTCCAGCTGATGGCTTTGTTAATGTTAGTTTACTGATATATTTATCTAACCTTAAATCAAATTTTTCTGATACATAAAGTCCAATGTCAATATCTCTTTCATTATCATCACTTATTGTTATTGTATCTGTAACACCCGCATATGTTTGCTTTCCATCCAACACAATTCTCATACTCATAGCATCTGAATTATAATTTTCACTTACTTCATTTTTTTGATAATCTGTAATATCATATCTTCCTGCATCATATAAAAATACTACTAAATATTCATCTGGTAATAAATTATTAAATTCATATGCTCCTTCTTCATTTGTTGTGGTAATCTTTCTTTCTCCACTATTCACATCTGTTACTATATTACTATTTGATTTATAAATTAACATTACTTCTATTCCAGATAGTAGTTCTTCCCCTTCATCTCTTTTGCCATCTTTATTGGCATCTAACCATGCTGTTCCTGTTATTTTATAATGTTTTTTTACATTAGTAGTATTTCCTCCAGTTCCTTGATTCTTGTGTGCATCTTCGTCATATTCAATAATTGCTCTTACTTCATTTGAATTAATTTCCTCAAATCCTTTTGCTGACAATGTTGCAATAGTTTTAACTTCTTTATCATTTTTATCTGGTAATAATTCAGCTTTTACTGTAACTATAATATCTAGTGTTTCTCCTGGTGCTAATTCATAAAATTTTATTGTAAATGTTCCATCATCATTACTGTAAGTAATAGTTTCTTTTTCCCCATTAAGTTCATACTCTGCTTTTACTAGACTTAGTCCGTCTGGAAGCGTCATTTTCATTTCATTTAAGATAGAACTAATAGTTCCTATATTTTTTACAACAAAATGATAAGTATATTCTGTTCCTTCTTTAATATACATTTGAGTTAATTGTTTTTGTTCAAATGATAATTGTATTTTTTCAGCTATTAATTTTTGTACATTTGAATAATGTGTTTCTATATTATCTGCTGTTGCTGTTATAATACAATCATATTCATCTTGAAAATCAGTAATTGTAAAGTTTATATATATTTCAGCTACAGAACATATATTTATTTCTTGTGGTTCAGATGTATTTATATTGCCATTATTTAATTCATTGTCAAGATATACTTGTAGACTGTCTAATTCTTCAATCTTTATTGACACTGTATTTTGATTTGTAGTAATATTATCCCTAACTTTTTCTGATGAACCTGCTAATATATAATATACGTCTTCAACTTCAGTTCCTTCTGGAAGTGGCACATTTATAATTATGTTTTTCAAGTTTTTATCATAAGAAATATTTTCAACTTTTACTCTATATTCAATTTTATCGCCTCTTCTTAAAATTGTATTTTCACTATTTTTAGAAGTATTTGTTATAGATAAATCTCCTTTAAGTACATTTAGCATAAAGCTTTCAGACTTCACTTCATTGTTAATATTATCTGCAGAAACTCTTACAATATTTTCAATTTGCTTATCTCCAGGATATTTATTTTCTTCTACAGTTATTGTTTCTGTCTCCCCAGTTTCTTTATTCTCTACTTGAATTTCTTTTAAGGAAGTACCTTTTTCTATTTTTAAATCATATTCTTTTTTTATAGTAGCACCTGGCTTTATGTTTCCTAACTCAATTACTTTTTCTTTCTCCTTACTATCTCTAAAATATGTAGTTCCTTTTTTCATTTCAGTATGTACAGTTCCCTCAGGTGCCTCTATCAATAATTTCGCGTTTTCAACTTCAATGTCTCCTGTATTTTTTATTTCTACTTTCATTCTAACAATTTGCCCTTCTCTTGCTGTATCATTGGCCGAATTAAGAGTTAACTCTACATTTGGTCCATTACCTGTAGACATACCTATAACTGGCGATACTTTAGTCTCCGATATAGTACCATCTGATGAAATATTATTATAATATATTGTATACATCTCATAAGAATTATTATTATAAGATAAATTTTCTGGTATTTCTATTTGATAATTAAAATCTATAGCTTCACCACTTTGCATTTCATAATCTTTTGTAACAACCATATATGATTTTGAGTTTTTTGTAGGTTTAGTTACCCAATTATTATTACTATCATCTAATTCTTTGCCGGCATTTATTTTGTCAGAATAGTATACTTCATAATTATTTTCATCTATTCCTGTTAATTTAAGTTCTTTGTTTAATAATGCATCAAATGTTGATTGTAAATTTTGGTTACTTCCTAGTTGTATATTAGCTTTTGCTGGAATTCTACCTAAAATAATTATATCTCCTATTTTATTATCATAATTGTTAATCATTTTTCCTGTAATTGTTGCTATTCTTTTTTCTGTATATGTTTCTATTTCCGAGTTCATCACTCCATCTGATATTGTCAAAATTTCTTCTCCATCTTCTGAGTAATTTGAAATACCATTAGCAACTACCACTCCGGTTTGAGCTATTATCTCTACTTCTGTAGTTGTCATGCCTATTACCTGATTTTTATATTTATTTGAAGGTAGTTCATATGTTTCTTCATAAAGATTTGTATTTTCATTAATATAATACATCAAGATTTTTTCTGTGCCACTCGTTGCCAATTGATCTAATGTAATATCTGCATTTAATACAATATTTGCTCCTTTTGTAATTATATTTGAATTTTCTGTGTTTTCATCTCCATAATACTTAGTTTGTGTACCACTTAATGAAATTTTAATTATTTGCTGATTATTTCTTGTTAAAATTTTTGTTTCCTTAATTTTTAATTCATCTTCTAATAATAAATTAATTGAATTAATATCTATCTTTTTTACTTGTTTTGGCATTCTTATTTCAATTACCGGATTTTTGTATAATGCTTTTTCTACACTTGAAGTATCTAACACAATTTTAATATTTACATCTTTGTTTTCTAATACTGTTGATAGATTTTTCTTGTTTTCTTCAATACTAATTTCTGCTTTAGTAATTGGTTCTGTTAATTCTATTTCAGTATTTTTTTCAGCGCCTCCAATTACTCCTAGAGTAATTTTTTTAAAGTCTTGCATATTTTCCTTTGAATATCCCTGCTCTGCTGAAATTGCTTTTTCTACTGAAACTGTTATTCTTCCTTCTGTAATTGGTTTAGTTGTTTTAATAATAATTTCATTTACTTTTGCTTCTTCTATATTTGCTGTATAATTTTCTGTATCTTTTGTAATTTCTGCTAATTTTTCTCCTTTTTTATTGGTTATTTCAATTTTGCCTTCTTCTCCTAGCATTTTGTTAAATATCTCTTTTGATATACTTACACTTTTGCTATAAATAGTATCTTTATTATTTACCTTGCTACTATATTCTTCTTCATTGCCATCAATATATTTTTCTGCTACTGTTTCTAATGTTATGCCATCTGTTAATGATTTATCATATACTTGTACCGTATAATTTACGTCAAATGAAGTATCTTTTTTAGGCTCTTCATTTTCTTCTTTAGTTTCTTTTGCATAATTTGCATATATGTAACCTTTGCTAATTGATTCTGTACTATTAATTGATGTCTCTAATATTTCTCCACTTTGTCTTTCTAAGTTATAATTAATTTTTTCTGTTTTTGAAATCTCAGGTGTTTTTGCTCCATGTACTCCTACGTTTGCAGTTAATTCTATTTCACCTGTTATTGCATTTTCATTAACTTCTCCTGCTTTTATTTGTTCTTCTGTTTTTATTGTTTCTTCAGCTTTTTCTAATTGCTCTCTAATATAATTATATATTTCTTCACCTGCATAAACATATGTTATTACATATTCATCTTCTGCACTTTTTGCCCATGAAATTTTTCCATCTTGTTCAGCATTTTCCACATTTATCTCTATTTTGTTAGTTTCTGCATTATATGTATAATTTGCCTCTGTAAATTCTGTGCTACCTTTTCCATTTGTTCCCTTTGTAGAATTAGCTACTACTGTTGCTCTTGTAGGAGTCACTTCTACTTCTTCACCAGCTTCATTTTCTATTTTTAATTCTGGCATTGTAACTTCTAATCTTGTTTTTGTTACAGGTAATGTATTATCTTTTATACCAGTTTTAACTACTGCTTGTAATAGCACTCCCTTTTCTTCAGCCATTTCATATAATTTTATTTTATTCAAATTTCCACTTAAATTTAGCTCTGCTTCTCCTTGCCAAATTAACTCATTGCTAATTTCTTTTTTAACTGAGTTCTCTTTTCCATTTTCATCTATATATGTTCCTGTAAAGGTTACTTTGTTTACTTTTGAGAAGAAATCACTTTCAATTTCTTCACCATTTTTCATAACAACTGGAATTTCTATAATAGTTGGGTTAGAATTATTATTTATTTGTTTTAATTTAATTTCTGTTTTGCTACTACTTTGTATATTGGTATTATCTAGTTTTTCTGTATCAATTTCAAAATTTGCATTAGAAAATTGAACTACTCCATTTTTTAAATAGCCCGCTTTCTTTACTTTGATTTCCAAATACAACTTAGCTTCTTTGCCAATTTCAAATATCTTGCTATGCTCTCCTCCTTCAAAATAGCTATTAAATTCTATACTTGAATTATTGGTTTTGCTATTTTGAGTGCTTAGACTTTCACTTGCTGCTATAGCAACATTTCCTAATGTTATTAAATATGTTCCCATCATTGTTAGTGTTAAAATTAGTGCTATTAATTTTTGTTTTAACATTATAGTAACCTCCTATTTTTTATAAATTATTTTTTCAGTTATGTATACTTCCATACATTATATATTATACGACTTTTTTGCCCATTTTTCAATGCTTTTATAGCTTTTTTTTATTTTTTTTATATATTTTATGTAGATTTTTGCTACGGATACTTGAATTTTAGTGTCGAATATTAAGTTTTTGTGACATTTTAGTAATATTGTTACATTTAAGTTTCAAAATTGCTTTTTTATGCATTATGTTTACAAATAAAATAATTGTCACATTTTTTATTAAGCTGAATATATTATATAAGAATAAAAAAGGAGTGAATTTTTATGGGACAAATGAGCAATATGGATATGGGAAAGCTAATGGAAATGCTTTCTAAAATGGATAAAAGTCAAATAGAGCAAGGCTTGGCAAAAGCAAGCCAAATATTAAGTACTGAGGATAAAAATAAAATTATTGATATGCTAAATAAAAATAAGAAATAAAATACAAAGGGGGTTACTATATTATGAGTGATGATATTTCAGAAATGATGAAAAAAATGAGTGAAATGCTAAAAAATAATGAAATACCTGATAATGTAAAATCCATTATTAGTAATTTATCTTCCAAAAGTTCTGAAGCAAATACTTCCTCTGAAAATAGTAATTCTTCTAGCGAAAATGCAAATAATTCGGATTTTCCAGACATTGATTTAAATACTATGTTAAAAATGAAATCTATTATAGATTCAATGAACAAACAGCAAAATGACCCAAGGGCTAATCTTTTAAGGTCTTTAAAACCATATTTAAAACCAAGCAGAAAAGAAAAAGTAGACCAATATATAAAATTATTTAGCATGGGTAAAGTATTTGAAACTTTAAATCCATTAGGTGGTGAAAATAAAAATGATGTATAACTATCCATTTTTTAGTTTTCCTCACCTAAGAAGATACCCAAGCCAATACATACCGCGTACTCCATATATAAAACCTAATATAAAAAAAGAAGAACCTAAAATTTTTAAAGAAGAAAAGTCAAAGGAAGCTTACTACGGAAACAATGCTTTCCGGGTTTAACTTTTTAAATAATTTTTTAAATCAAAAAGATAGAGGTGCAGATGAAGAGTATTTTGAATTATTTGGACTTAAATTATATTATGATGACATTTTACTAATAGGACTTATTTTCTTTTTATACAAGGAAGACGTAAAAGACCAGTACCTATTCTTCGCATTAGTATTATTATTACTAAGCTAAAAATTGCCTCTTAAAATATAACTAAAGCATTAGAACTGTCTTTTTCGATTTTTAAAACCTTTCCCCTTTTGGACATCTGTAACTCGGCATAAATGCCTCGAACAGCTGTCACAATGGTCGCCCACGTAAGGCCTTAAAAATCTCAAAAGAAAGTGTCTAATGCTTTATAGTTCACTTTAATTAAAGGCAATTTCTAGCTTATTCTAATACTACTGTCTCATCATCCACATACGCATAGGTCTTTAAGTCTTCCTTAACCTCAGCCCTTTCTATTTCCTTTACAATGTTTGCTATACGAATTTGTGGTGATTCTATAGAAGCTGCAGCAATTATTGCTTCTTTATTTCCCTTTGCTCCCGCATGTGCCATACCTCTTAAAATGCCAAGCACAACAATATTTTCACCTGCTAGCACTTCTGCACCTGCATTTACATCACCTAAAATTACCAAGCTTCCCTCATATTCAATTTTTTGTCCAGAACGTAATGAGCCCCTATGAAATTGCGTTTCTGAAGTTGCTATATCTTTATTAAATGTCTTTTTTATTCCATGTAATCCCAAAATTCTTGGACTATCAAATTCTATTTCTACTTGTAATGTACCTTGTATAATTTCTTTAATTTCATCCATTTCATCATTTTTAATTATTTTTCCCGTAATTAAAATAGGTGTTGTATCATCCTTATACAATTTTTTTAATTCTGGAAGTTTGTTTTTTAAATCTTTTAATATTTCTTCTTGTGTAGCTTCTTCACTAATTTTAATTGTTACACTGTCTTTTTTTGTTTGAATAGTAATACAATTTTTCATTTTTTAATACTTCCTTTCTTAGTTATTTGTTTGTGTACTTGGTATTGCAGTTGTATCTTCATTTAATTTTTTTGAATTCATCCCAAAGTATTTTTGTATAATCTCTTTTCCTGCAGGTGCTACATTTCCACCTGCTCCTGCATTTTCTATAACAACTACCACTGCTATTTCCGGGTTATCATATGGTGCAAACCCTGCAAACCAGCCATTTACCTCATCATCAACGCCCGTTTCTGCAGAACCAGTCTTTCCACCAATGTCCATACCTAAATCATGGAAAACATAGTATGCAGTACCGCCAGACTCACTTGTAACCCCTTTCATACCTTTTCTTATGGCATCAAGAGTTTCCTCTTTAATGTTTAAGTCTGGTACATTTGCGCTATCATCAATACCTAATTTTGCATTTACTTTTTGCTCTATTTCTTCTTTTGATACTGTATTTCCATTTGCATCTGTTACAGATTTTATGATTGATACATCAATTGCTTTTCCGCCATTTGCTATCATGCTTATATATCTTGCAACTTGAATTGGAGTATAGCTATTATAGCTTTGACCTATTGCAGATGATAATGTCTCACCCAATTGCCACTCTTCCCCTGTTTGCTCCTTTTTATATTCTTTTGTTGCTACAATTCCAGGTGATTCGCCAGATAATTCTATTCCAGTTTTTTTACCTAATCCATATTTATATGCATAATCTGCAATTGTGTCAATTCCTAGTCTATATCCCGCTTCATAGAAATAATAGTTACATGAATATTTAATTGCTTCTATTATATTTATGTTTCCATGCCCATAATGCCTATCTGTGTAAATCCAACAAACCGGATGATGCCCTAATGGATATGGTCCATTATCATTTACCAATGTTGAAGTTGTAAATTTCCCTGTTTCAAGTGCAGCTGTTGCAACAACCATTTTAAAAGTAGAGCCTGGTGCATATCTGCTAGAAATTGCCCTATTATACAAATTGCTACCTTTTTCATATTCTTTTAGCTTTGCTTCACTAATTCCTTCAAAAAACAATTCTGGCTCATAACTTGGATAGCTTGCTAATGCCAAAACCTCACCAGTTTTTATATTCATTACTACAGCAGCCCCTGCTTTGCAGTCATATTTTGTATTATCATATGCTCCATTTGCAATTTCTTTTATATTTTTTTTAAGCGCGCTTTCTACCTCTTTTTGCAAATTAGCATCAATTGTTAAAGCAACATTATCACCTGCTATGGCATCTTGTGCAATTGCTTCTTCTGTTATAGTTCCATCAACCGCCATATCAATTTGTTTTACTCCATCTTGCCCTTTTAAATATTCCTCTAATGTATACTGAATTCCAGACCTTCCTATTACATCATTCATTTTGTATATTTCTTTGTTCTCGTTATATTCTTGCTCATTAATGCTTCCAACATATCCTAACAAATGTGCAGCCAAACTGCCATATGGATATTCAATAACAGGACTTGTTTCTATTGAAGTTCCTGGGAATTTGTCGCTTTGCTCTTTTATTTGGTTCGCACTTTCCCTGCTTATGTTTTTAGAAATTGTAATTGATTTAATATTGCTAAACCCACCAATTGTAGCCTCATAGCGTACAGTCATTATTTTTAAAGCATCTTCATCATTATCACTATTAATTTCATATCTTTCCTTTAAGATATTAAAAACTTGCTCTGGTGTAGCATTTTCATCAATTTCATTATTTATCTTCCACGCTTTTTGTTCTTCTTCAGTTTCTTGTTCAAATTCTATTGGGTTTACTTTTAAAGGCAAATTATCTATATACTTGTCCTTATTTTTTTCTAATAAATTAATTAAATTTAATATTGTATTATTTAATGTTTGATTATCTATCTTAGTTTTAAATAACTCTAAACTAAATCCCATCTCTGTAGTTACTAGTTTATTTCCACTGCTATCTGTAATATCTCCCCTTGCAGCCTTTATGGTTGATTCTCTTGTTAACCTTGTATTTGAAGTTTCTAAATATTCTTTTCCATGAATAACTTGGAGATTAAATAATTGTGCAAGCAAAATAATACCCACTATAATAACAATAATGGAAAGTATGTTATACCTTATTTTTCCCCCATAACTTTCTCTTGCTCGCATTTATTCCTCCAAACTTTAAAAATATCTAGTAAGTACTTCTTTTTTCTTAAACAAGTTTTCTACGTAATTTCCAACCCTTTGAATAATTGGATATAATATAATTACTAGGGCAATATTGAAAATAATTTCTAATGCTAATATTTTTAAAAATGGCAATATTTCAATTAAAGCCCCCCACCTTATAACCTGAAAAAGATAAGAACCAATTTCATAAAAAGCGGTGCTTCCTATCACCATTAAAATTATAGTAACTCTGCTATCTTTTGAAAAATTTTTATCCAAGTATTCGCCTATTAATCCAACAAGCCCAAGCATTATTCCAGAAATACCAACCGCTTTACCTAGCATTAAGTCTAAGTAAATACCAAATATCAAACCAAATACAAAACCCAATTTTCTGCCTATAAAAAGCCCTATAAATAGCACCAATACTATAAACAGATTAGGCATTACTCCAGATATGGTGAACCATGTAAAAAAATTTGCTTGCAAAAAATATATAACAAAAAATGTTAAAATTAAACATATAATTGTAAGAAATTTTTTCAAACTTTCACCACCTCTCATCACTCACCTCTCACCTCTCATCACTCACCTCTCACCTCTCATCACTCAATTATCACCAACACCGTCTCTATTTTTTTAAAGTCAACTGCTGTTTCTACATATGCATATCTGTCTGTAATATTTTTTGTATCTACAATTTCTTTAATCGTTCCAATTGTAATTCCCTTTGGGTATATACCACCAATTCCAGAAGTTTCAACCTTATCATTTTCAAGCACTTTAGCTTCTGTTGGTATATATGTAGCCTTTAGGGTAGAGGCTTTTTCCAATGTACCTGTAACAATTATTGCCTCATCAGAAGTACTCATTGTAGCACTTACAGAACTTGCAGTATCTATAATTGTTTGAACCTTTGCAGTAGTTTGAGTAGTAGAAATTACATGTCCTACTAGCCCTTGGTCTGCAATAACCGTCATATTAGGCTTAACACCATCTTTTTCACCAATATTTATCACAATTGTATTATTATAATTTGTAATATCTTTGTTAATAACATATGCTGGGATTGTCTCATATTCATTATATTTATCTTTTAAATTCACATATTCTTTTAATGTTTCATTTTCTGCTTTTAATATTTCAAGTTCTCTTAATGATTGCTCAAGCTGACTGTTTTTTGTTTTAAGTTCCTCATTTTCCTTTTGCAAATTGCTAATATCATCAAAAAAACTGTTATTTCCTTCCACCTTATTTTTTAGATATGTTAAACCATTTTGAATCGGCATTACAAGGCTATTAAAGGCATTTTCTATATAGGACATATTTTTAATATCTATATTAGATAAAATAACTACTAAAATTAAAATAATAATAGTTATAATAATCCCAATAATTCCTGTTTTTTTGTTTCGGTACATTAAAATTCTCCCTTTTTAATTTATCTCCTTCTAGAGTTTATTAAAACATCCCTTAATTTTTCTAAATCTTCCAAAGTTTTTTCTGCACCCCTTGCTACACACTCTAGTGGATTTTCAGCAATATATACAGGCATTTCAGTTTCTTGTGCTAGCAATGTATCAATTCCTTGAATTAGTGCTCCACCGCCAGATAAAACAATTCCTCTTTCCATAATATCAGATGCAAGCTCTGGTGGAGTTCTTTCTAAAGTTTGCTTAACAATATCTACAATCTTTTGAATTGATTCGTTCATTGCCATATACACTTGTGTAGAAGTTATTGTTAATGTTTGTGGGTATCCAGTAAGTAAATCCCTGCCACTAATTTGCATACTAGTTTCTGTTACTGGCAAAATTGCACAGCCTATTTGCTTTTTTATTTGCTCTGCAGTGGTTTCGCCTATAGCAAGGTTCATTTCCCTTTTTACATAGTTTATGATGTCTTCATCAATTTCATCACCTGCTATTCTCAAAGAATTACTTACAACAATTCCACCTAGTGAAATAACGGCAACTTCTGTAGTTCCACCACCAATATCAACTATTATATTTCCACTTGGCTCAGAAACCTCTAAATTTGCACCTATTGCAGCTGCCATTGGTTCTTCTATTAAATACACCTCTTTAGCACCTGCTTGCATTACAGATTCTTCCACAGCCCTTTCTTCAACCTCTGTAATCCCAGATGGTACACCAACCACAACCCTAGGTTTACCCGCATTATACCTTTGGCAAACTCTTTGCAACATGCTTTTAAGCATTATTTGTGTTGCAGTATAATCTGCAATTACACCATCTTGTAATGGTCTAATAGCTTTTATATCTTTAGGTGTTCTTCCTAGCATTTCCTTTGCTTCTGAACCAGTTGCCAAAATTCCACCTGTTTTTTTATCAATTGCAACAACAGAAGGCTCATTTAACACAATACCTTTTCCCTTAAGTGTTATAATAATATTTGCAGTTCCTAAATCCACACCAATATCTTTTGTATTAAAACCTAAAAACCCCATTGTTTCATTTCCTTTCTTTGTATTTAGACAGTATCAAAATTTTCATGTGAGAAACCAGTAGTTGCCATCTATGCTTAGCCTTCAAACTCTAACTTTCAATTTCTAACCTCTGACCTCTAATTTCTAACTTCTAAACACGATTTTATACTTGTATATTGATTATACCCAATTACAATATGATCTAGTAATAAAACTCCTAAAATTTCAGCTGCTTTTTCCAATCTTTTAGTAAAAGTAATATCTTCAATGCTTGGTTTTGCATTTCCACTTGGATGATTATGAATAACAATAATTTTAGGTGCACCAATTTTTACCGCTTCCATCAATATATCTTTTGTATTCACTTGTACTGAACTAGTTCCTCCTTGTGATATGGTTTGTATTTTAAGGATAACATTTTGAGAATTCATAATTACTACTTTCACTATTTCCCTTTTTTCTGTTTTTAATTCATCCATAAACAAATTTGCAATATCTTCTGGTGTTTTAATTTTAATTTTTATTTCTTTAATCGGTTTTGAAATACGCTTTGCCAATTCACAAGTAGCTTTTAATTGAATAGCTTTCACTTTTCCTATTCCTTTAATTTGCATAAACTCCTCTATGGACAACTCTTGCAAAAACTTTAAATTATCTTCTTTGCAATTTTTACTTTTACTTAGTGAAAGTATTTTTTGTGCTAGAGTAACTGAACTTTCATCCTTTGTTCCACTCTTAATAATTATCGCTAGTAACTCTGCATTAGATAATGTATTTGCACCATACATTTCTAGTTTTTCGTAAGGTCTTTCTGAAATAGGGAGTTCTTTCATTTTAACTGACATAAAAATCAATCCTTTCTATATAAAATTGCCCCCTATTAAATTTTTTGAATTAAATATATAAGATAGTTAAATTTTCTTATAAACAAATATTGCTAAAACAATTCCTAATATACTTGCTATGTTTATTTTAAACATTAATGCAAAAGTAACTTTAATTACATTTAAATCTAGTTCTATTGGTGAGGTTAAGCCAAATTCTTCTCCATATGATAGCCATGATAAAAAGCTAACATTTGAAGCCAATTCTCCAAGTAATCCCCCTACCACTATTCCTGATAATATAAATAAAATTAAAATCCATATACTTTTTTCTCTAACTGCCATCTTTCGTTTCTCCTTTTTTTATTATGGCAGTAGAGATTAATAATATAAACATCTCACTGCTCACATCTCGTTACTCAGATATTATATATGCAAATAGCTTTTTTTTCAAGATATTAAATTATTATTTCATATATTTTTTTAAAACTATTCACTTTTTATTTTAATTGTGCTATATTATGAATACAAAATCAATAATTTTCCATAAATTGTTGGTTTCATTTATTAAGCAAAAGTAGTATAATATTAATATACTAGGAAAATATATGGAGGCAATTTTAATGAAGTTTGAGAAACTAAGTGAAAATAAAATAAGAATTACCCTTACAATTCAAGATTTAGTTGAAAAGGAAATTGATTTTCATGTTTTTATGTCTAACTCAATTGAGTCACAGGATATTTTATTAGATATGCTCGAACAAGCAAAAAAAGAAACAGGTTTTGACCCAGAAAATTATAATCTAAAAATAGAAGCTTTGGCTATGGCAGATAAAAGTTTTATTTTTACAATAACTAAGGACGTTCCTGAAGAAAAAGTTAAGGCTCCAAAGAAAAAATTTGTTGTTAAAAGAAAAACTTTAAGTCCTTCTTCGACACAAGCAATTTACTCTTTTAATAGTTTTGATGATTACTGTAATTTTCTTCAGTTTTTAAAAGATAGTAATTTGTTTGATAACATTCAAGCTATAGCAGATTCAGTTACACTTTATGAATATAAAGAAAAATATTATTTATTATTAGATTCAATACATACCGATATTGTTAGTAAATTAAAATTTTATTCTACTATTACAGAATTTGCCAAATATGTTACAAATTCAAAATTATTTTATTGTAAATTAACAGAATTCGGAAATTTAATAATGAAAAATAATGCACTACAAATTGGTTTTGAGCATTTTGTTAATTAGAGGTTAGAAGTTGTACGCTAATACTATAAATAATATTTTTACATCATTAAAAATAGAGTATTTTACTAATCAAATTGTAAAATACTCTATTTTTCTTAATTATTCATTGCACTTCTCACTACTCACATCTCACCACTCACATCTCGCTGTTCACTTCTCACCACTCACATCTCACCACTCAATTAATATATATAATTTTGTGGATTTTGTAATACACCATTTACTCTTATCTCTAAATGTAAATGTGGTCCTGTTGAATTACCTGTAGAACCAACTTTTGCAATTACTTGCCCTTGTGATACTTTTTGACCTTTTTTTGCTATTAGTTGACTACAATGACCATAAACAGTTTGCACACCATTTCCATGTGAAATTATAATCATATATCCATATGAGCTATTCCAACCGGCTGTAGTTACTGTACCCCCTGCGGCAGCTTTTATAGGTGTTCCCGTAGGTGCCGAAATATCAAGCCCTCTATGCCCTGTTGGGCTTGTGCTTCCTCTACTTCCAAAACGGCAAGTTATTATTCCAGATATTGGTTTTATCAAACTAATGCCAAGATTTACTTTTTTGGTAGATGCACCAGTTACATTACCAGAAGAAATTGAAGCCATATATGTTACTTTTGGTTTTGGTGCCTCATATAATTTTGATACACATTTTTCAACAGAAGTAAATTTTTTAGTTTCTGTATCATATTTTTCTACAATACCAATTTCATTTTTATTTTGGCTATTTTTCTTTTTAAGTTGTGCAACTACCTTTTCTGCTTCATCAAAGGTTTCTACATATACTTTTTCCTTTTTATCATCTGTAATAGCATAGTATTTATAGTATTTAGTGCCATTTTCAGTTACTTTTGCATATATTTCATCATCATTTGGTGTAATATCCTTTTTTAGTAAGCAAAGTGTATAATCTGGTACACTATCAATTTGTGCAAAAGCAATTCCTTCTTCTGTTTCGCCTTCCATGTATTGATTAATTTTTGTTTGCAATTCAGCCTTATTTTCTGTATACCCAATAACCTCGCCATTTAATGATACGGCATAAGTTGGCTTATAAAATACTGCTACTGCAGTAATAATTAAAAATAAAGAAATAAGGACTAAAAAGATATATTTAATTGTTGCTCTAAAGTACATTGCGCACTTTTTTAAGGTTTTAATTTTAAACAACTCCTTACTTTTTTAATTTACTATATTATTTTATATCAAATTAAAAAAATAAGCAAGAGATTTTAAAATATTCTTACAACTTTTGAAGCATGTCACTATTAAAGACAAAAGTGCCGCTTTAGGGACTGTCCCCAAAAGCGACACTTTTTATTTTATTGCTCTAATTCTGTTTTTACAGTTTGTATTTCTGTAATTGTTGCTTTTTGTGCTGGTTGATAATATCCTTTTGTTTGTGCAACTTTAAATAATTCATACTGAAAACTTTCATCATTATTACGTATTTGTTGCAAAGTTTGTCTTAATTGCATATTTTCCGCTTCTGAAATTGCAGTTTGATATGCTGTTAAATCAGATTTAACATTGCTTAAAATATCATTTACCATTGTTTTCTCGTCCATGGTATACCTCCTTTTAATTATTTAAAAATGATAATAATTTCTGTTTTGTGTTAAGTGCATCCTGTGCAGATTTTGCAAACATTTGCTTAATTTGTGGGTCAACCGCCTGTGAAGAAAATGTATTTAGCTTTTGGTATGCAGTCTCATGTGCTCCTATTAAATGTCTTAAATGTTGTAATTCTAATTGATTTAAATTTGGCATAATTATCCTTCCTTTCTTTCAAATAATCTAATAACATTATTATCAATTTGTATTTTTTTATACAAAAAAATGCAAACAAAAATATTTGCATTTTTTAAGTAATTTATTCTATTATTTCTAATCCTGCGAATTTTGCCATTAGCCTTTTATGCCCTGCTTTATCAAATTGTATATCTAATTTGTAATCTTCGCCTTCTTCTTCCATTTTTTGTATTGTGCCTTCTCCGAATTTTTTGTGGTATATTCTCATGCCTTCTTTGTATTTGCTAACATCTACTTCACTTGCACTTTGCTTTTGTTTTAATGAATTTAAAAAGCTTTCTGCAGTTCTATAATTATATGTATTTGTTTTTATTTTGCTTGCTTCTTGCTCAGATTTATATGTTTTAACTTTTCCAAAGTTCGAAGCTTTTCCATATTCCCAATTATATGACATATCATTAAATTTTTCTTCTTCATCATTATTCACAATTCCATCTAATAAATTATCTGGAATTTCTTTAACAAATCTAGAAATTGCATTATAGCTTGTAGAGCCAAAAATTGTTCTATGTTTTGCGCATGTTAGGTATAAAAATTGTTTTGCTCTTGTAATTCCTACATAGAACAAGCGCCTTTCTTCTTCCAATTCTTTTGGTTCTCCAATAGATTTATAACCAGGAAAAATTCCTTCTTCCATTCCAACTAAGAACACAACTGGAAACTCTAATCCCTTTGCACTATGTAATGTCATAAGTGTTACTGAATTATCCTCATCTTGCATTTCATCTATATCACTTGATAATGTAATACTTTCCAAAAATTCTGCTAAACTATTTTCTGCTGATTCTTCCTCAAATTCAATTGCTACTGTTAAAAATTCATCTATGTTTTGTATTCTTGTTTCTGCTTCTACAGTATTTTCTAATTCTAAGCTTTTAGAATAACCTGATTTTTTTAATACTTCTGTTATTAACTCAGATATACTTAACTCATCTTTTTTAGCTCTAAATTCTTCTATTAGCCCTATAAACTCATCTGCACTTGCTTTTATTCTATTAAAGCCATATTGTTCTGCATGTTTTATAATTTCGTATGCCGGCATACCTGTCTCGTCAGAAATTTTTTGTATATTATCTAAACTTGTTTTTCCAATTCCACGTTTTGGCTCATTTATAATTCTTCTTAATGATATATTATCAGCTGGATTTTGTATTAATCTTAAATATGCTATAACATCTTTAATTTCTTTTCTTTCATAGAATTTTACGCCACCAACAATTTTATATGGTATGTTTTCTCTCCTTAAAATATCCTCTATTGCCCTTGATTGTGCATTCATGCGGTATAATATGGCAAAATCCTTTGGTTTTAAATATTCCTCTGTTTTTAAATGTTCTATTTGCTCTACTATGTAATTTGCCTCATCATATTCGTCTTCAGCCTGGTATAAGCATGGCAAACTTCCTTCTTCATTTTCAGTCCACAATTTTTTCTCATATTTATTTTCATTATGCTTAATTACTGCATTTGCAGCCTTTAGTATATTGCCTGTGCAACGGTAATTTTGCTCTAGCTTTATAATTCTGGTGCCAGGAAAATCCTTTTCAAAATTTAAAATATTTGAAATATCTGCACCTCTAAAACTATATATTCCTTGGTCATTATCACCAACTACAGTTATATTTCCATAACGTGAAGCTAAAATTGTAACTAGTGTAAATTGTGCCTTGTTTGTATCTTGATACTCATCTACTAAAACATAGTGAAATTTATCTGTGTAATATTGCAAAACATCTGCATTACTTGATAAAATTTCGATTGCATAATTTATGATGTCATCAAAATCAACTGCGTTATTTTCTTTTAGCCTTTTTTGATATAATTCATATGCTTGTCCTATTTTTCCTTTGCGGTAATCTCCTGAATATTTTTCCAGATATTCGCTTGGTGTTAACATCTCATTTTTTGCATTACTAATTTCGGCTAAAACGCTTCTATCCGTAAATAATTTGTCATCCATATTTAATGTTTTTAGGCACTCTTTTACAACTGTTCTTTGGTCAGATGTATCAAAAATTAAAAATGATGTATCAAAGCCAATTCTATCTATAAATCTTCTTAAAATTTTCACACAAATAGAGTGAAATGTACCCATCCACATTTCACCTGCTGCATCTCCAATTAAGTTTTCAATTCTTTGTTTCATTTCTGTTGCAGCTTTATTTGTAAATGTAATTGCTAGTATATTCCATGGCTTTACATTTTTTTCTGATATTAAATATGCTATTTTATGTGTTAATACCTTTGTTTTTCCAGAACCAGCACCAGCTATTACCAAGCATGGTCCTTCTGTATTTAGCACCGCTTCTTTTTGTTTATCATTTAATCCATCTATTAAATTTTGCATCATTTTCTCCTCTTTTCGTGTGTTTTATATATTTTTTCTTATACTTCTAATAGCCAGTCTATTATATTTATTTTTCTTATTCCATTATAGTCTGCTTCTAAATCCCTATCCATTGTTAATAAATATTTAGGATAAAAATCTCCCGTCTTTTGTAATGGTTTTAGTTCTCTTTCTAAGGTCACTTCTTCTCTTGTGGTTAATGATACCTGGTAATATTCCAAACCATTTTTATTTTCTGCTATAAAATCTATTTCCAAGTCGTCTACCTTTCCTGCATATACTTTATATCCTCGTCTTAACAATTCTAAATAAACTATATTTTCCAGTATATGTCCCATATCTTGTCCCGCTTTTTTTCCAAGCAGATGTGCTCTAAATCCCATATCAACTACATAATATTTATACCCACTCGCAAGGACATTTTTTCCTTTTGCATCAAATTTATCAACTTTATATAATAAAAAAGCATCTATTAATGCAGAAATATAATTTTCTACTGTATGATTACTTGTGGCTCTATTCATGCTTGTTAAAGTATCACTTATTTTTTTAGTACTTATTGAACTACCTATATTATTAAAAATATATTTTATAATACTTTCTAGTAACATTTGATTATTTATATTATTTCTTTGCATTACATCCTTGTATATAACAGTAGTAAATACTCCATCTATATAGTTTTCTATTAAATCTGGATTTGATTTAAATAATTCTACTGTTAGTGGTAATGAGCCATATTTTAAATAATCTAATAATTTTTCTTGTTTATCTATATTTTGTTCAAATGCAGACATATATTCTTTGAAAGATAATGGCAACATTTTTATTTCTACATACCTACCTGAAATTAAAGTTGCTAGTTCACCAGACAGAAGATATGCATTTGAGCCTGTTATATATAAATCAATATTTTTATCTATATATAAACTGTCAATAGCTTTTTGAAATTCTTCCACACGCTGAACTTCATCTATAAAAACATAGTTTTTTTTGTCATTAACTAATCTTTCTTTTATATAATTATATAACTCTGTATAATCTTTAAAACTATAGTCTTGACTTTCTAGATTTAGTTTTATTATTTGTTCATCTTGTATTCCTTGCTCTTTTAAATAATTAATATATATGTCAAATAAAGTAGATTTACCACATCTTCTAATTCCAGTTATAATTTTAATTAAATCTTTGTCTTTGAAGTCTATCAGCTTTTTCAAATAAAAATCTCTTGCTATCATAGTTTTCACCTCATATATAGTATACAATTATAATGTTGTTATGTCAATAAGTATTGGAAATATTTTTCCAATACTTATTATTTTTTAGAACTATTGGAAATATTTTTCCAAAATTCAAAGCATCATTGCAAAAATTCCAATCAATAATCCTGCTATATTGCCCATGGCAGTTATTCTTCCATGGTATAAGCTATTAGCTTCTGGTATAAGTTCACCAGAAACAATATATATCATTGCACCACCTGCAAAAGCCAAACACATGGCTATAACGCTTTGTGAAATTCTACCAACCAATGCTCCCAAAAGTGCTCCAATACCTGTAGTTACTCCAGATAAAATAACATAAAAAATCACTTTAGATGTTTTCATACCACCATTTTTCATTGGTACTGCCATGGATATTCCTTCTGGTATGTCATGCAAGCAAATTGCAATTGCTAATGATAAGCCCAACTTCAAAGAAGCTTCAAACCCAGAGCCTATTGCCAAACCTTCTGGAAAATTATGTAGTGCAAGCCCTATGCTAACAACTATTCCAGTTTTTAATAATGTATTTTTGCTAGATTTTAAATTTTTGCTTGAATTAAATTTTTTATCAACTAACATATCACAAATCATCATTAATATTATTCCCAATATTATACCTAAAAATACTGTTGGTAATGTGCTTAAATTAAAAGCTTCTGGCAATAAATCAAAACATACAATTGCAATCATAAGCCCTGATGCAAATGCTAATACAAAACTTAATAATTTATTTGATGAGTGTTTGAATTTTGTTCCGATAATTCCACCAATTGTAGTTCCAAATGTGCCAAAAAATAGACCTATTAATGTAGTTTTTACAATTTCGTTCAAAACAAATACTCCTTTTAAACAAAATATTTTTTTAATATTTTATTTTAAAAGGAGTATTTTTATTCTTATTCTTCCTCGTTTCCTTTTAATTTCTCAGCCGTATCTGCCGTAATTAGATTATCAATCATTTCGTCCAAATCACCATTTAAAAAATTATCCATTTGATATATGCTCATACCTATTCTATGGTCTGTAATACGCCCTTGTGGGTAATTATATGTCCTTATTTTTTCACTTCTATCTCCACTTCCCACTTGGCTTTTTCTGGCATTTGCAACTTCTTCGTCTTGTTTTTGTTTTTCTATTTCATATAATCTTGAGCGTAATAATTTCATAGCATAATCCCTATTTTGGAACTGTGACCTTTCTGTTTGGCACTCTGCTACCATTCCTGTTGGAATATGTATTAAACGAACTGCTGAAGATGTTTTGTTTATGTGCTGTCCACCAGCACCCGAAGCTCTAAAAACTTCCATTTTTATATCTGCTGGGTTTATTTCAATATCTACATCCTCTACCTCTGGCAAAACTACAACAGTTGCAGTAGAAGTATGTATTCTACCACTTGCTTCTGTATCTGGCACTCTTTGAACACGGTGAACTCCGCTTTCAAATTTTAGCCTGCTATATGCACCTTTACCTGTAATCATAAAAGAAATTTCCTTATATCCGCCAAGCCCTGTTTCATTTTCATTTAAAATTTCTAATTTCCAATGTTTTTTTTTTTTTTTTTTTGAATACATCCTAAATAATGTACTTGCAAATAGTGCTGCTTCTTCTC
>CALXVE010000003.1 GCA_944391885.1 uncultured Clostridia bacterium
GGTAATTTACAAGTGCGTTCATTGTGCAATCCATTGGATGAACATGGTTTTAAATTGTAATTTTCCCATCTTCCGCTTTTCTTATATTTTGCCCGTCTTCAATTTTAAATCCGAATAATACCTTATTTAAAATCCATACAATCGGAGCAAAAATGTGAAATATTAAATTTGAAACCAAGTTAAATATACCGTTTTTACAAATAAACTTGTAATTATTGCTTATCTCAAACTTTAATGGTTCCCACATATGAAAAACTTGGTCGTCACCTTTTAATTTTTCATAATTTACTTCTTTCATTTTTTCATTTTCCTTTTCATATTATATTTTTTATCCTAGGCTTTTCTTTCCGCTATTTCTTCTTTAAACATTTCTTCCATTTTGTGAATACTATTTTCTATTTTAAAATTCTCTGCAAATTTTGCATATTCTTTTTCCATTTTTTGTTTTTCTTCTGCATTATCTAACCAATAATCAATTTTATTTTTAAGTTCTTCGGTATTTCCTGCTTCAAAAAGGCTCCTTTCATCCAATGCAAATTGCTTTGTTGCAGATTGAGTACTTTTAGCAATTACAGGAACAAGTCCTGTTGCAATTGCCTCTATGCAAGAAATGGCTTCTATTTCTGCATCTGAGGTATGCACATATAAATCTGTGTAACTTAGTAATTTTTTTAAATCTTCTTTTTTAAAAAAGTCCATAATAGGTTTATTTGCAAGTTTTTCACCCATTTTTGTATATTGTTTTTTCATTGGTCCATTTCCTGCAAAAACTAATTGAATTTTATTTGAATATTTTGATTTTTTACTTGCTTCTATTAATAAATCCTGCCTCTTTTCTGCAGATAACCTTCCAACCATAGTAATTACAATTTTGTCTTTTAGTTCTTCTGGCTTTTCTGCTCTATTATATACCCAGTCTGGTTCAATTCCATTTGATATAACATGCAATTTTGCTGTATATCCATGTTTTGATAATTCATCTGCAATTAACTTACTTGGGCAATGTATATGATTAAATCTATTAAAAAACTTATCTCTAAACAAATAATATATCTGGTCATTTACCTTTGTTTTTTTACCCAACCCAATAGTAATTGTAGTTCCGTTATTTGCTCCGTCATACTGGTCTATTACAACTAGTATATTCATGCTTATCTAATTCCTTTAATTTTTTAATCTTTTGCACCTTTAAAGATTATATCATATTTTTACAATTTTGGCTATTTTTTTATAAAATCTTTAATTTTTTGCTTTATACTCCATATATTTCCTTATATTTTTTAAGTTTTCCTTTTCTTTCTGAGTAAAATGCTGTATAATATGTGCATGTAATAATTAAGATGCGTCCCTAAAAGGAGATTTTTATGCAAAAACTTAAATTAAGTAGATTTGAATTATATGTATTATACTTTTTTATTTTTGCTTTTATTGGATGGCTAATGGAAACTGTTTATGCAATTTTTACTTTAGGTCATTTTGTTAAAAGAGGTTTTTTATATGGTCCTATTTGCCCCATATATGGTTATGGTGCTTTAATGCTTATTCTATTTTTGGCCAAATACCGCAAAAATAACTTAAAGCTTTTTATATATGCAGCGATTATCTTTTCTGCATTTGAATATGTAGTAAGTTATGGGCTTGATGCATTATTTGCTATGCATTGGTGGGATTATACTAATAAATTTTTTAATTTAAATGGGCGTATTACTCTTTCTTTTTCTGTTGCATGGGGACTTATTGCAATTTTATTTATTAATCATATATACCCATTTTTAAAAAAGAAAGTTAATTTATTCTTATCCAAATTTCCATATAGTTTGCAAATAACTATAGTTAGAGTGTTTTCACTAATTTTTGTTGTTGATACGGTTGCATCATTTATTAGATATTTAAGTATTTAAAAATCCCACGATTAAATCTCGTGAGATTTTTTTATTACTTTTGATAATGCTAATCCATCACCTATTTCCAAAATTTTTGACTCTAGATTTTGATTATTATTAATTTCTGCAATATATTCTCTTAAATTATTAACTGCAGTGCGTTGTTTGTGTTTATTATAGTCACTCATAACATAGCCTTTGTATAAAATATTATCTGCTATTATTATGCTTCCTATGTGGCTTAGTCTAATTGCTTCACTTAGGAAAAATGGATATTTGCCCTTTGCAGCATCAATAAAAATAACATCATATTCCTCAGTCAAAGTTGGTAAAATTTCTACCGCATCACCTTCATAAATGCAAATTTTATCTTCTACTTCTGCCTTTTTTATATTCTCTCTTGCTTCTTTTACTCTATCAGATTCTCTTTCTATAGTGTCAATTCTGCCTTCTTGTCCTAAATACTCGGAAAAGCAGATGGCTGAATATCCAACTGCTGTTCCTATTTCTAATATTCTATTTGGTCTTTCCTTTTTTAAAATTTCAGCTACAACATCTAAAGTATCATCCATAATGATTGGAATATGTTCATCTAGTGCCTTTTGCTTAATTTTAATTAATTCTTCCTTGTTCATATATTTGTGTCCTCTTAATTATTTTTTAACTGGTGGTTCTTCTAGCCATCCTTTCCCTTGTCTTATTATCTAATATTTTCTTTCTTAAACGAATATTTTTTGGTGTTACTTCCACAAGTTCATCTTCTGCAATAAATTCAATCGCCTTTTCTAGAGACATTTGAATTGGTGGAACTAAACGTAACGCATCATCTGAACCAGAAGCTCTAGTATTTGTTAAATGTTTTTCTTTGCATACATTTATAGAGATATCTTCATTTCTTGAATTTATACCTACTATCATACCTTCATATACTTCTACACCTGCTCCAATTAGTAATTCTCCTCTTTCTTGAGCATTGTATAATCCATAAGTAATAGAAGTTCCTGGTTCGAAAGCTACTAAAACACCTCTTGTTCTTGATTGTATTTCGCCTTTATATGGCTCATATGAATCGAAAATGCTGTTCATTGTTCCTTCACCTTTTGTGTCTGTTAGAAATTCTGTCCTATAACCAATTAGTCCTCTTGCAGGAATTTTAAATTCCACTTTAGTGTGTCCAATTTCAGCAGGTTCCATATTAAGCATTTCTGCTTTTCTTCTACCTAATTTTTCAATTACATTTCCTATGCAGTCATCAGGTACATTTACAACTAATCTTTCAATTGGTTCACATTTTACTCCATCAATTTCTTTAAAAATAACCTTTGGACGAGACACTAAAAGTTCAAAACCTTCTCTTCTCATTGTTTCAATAAGTACAGATAAATGTAATTCTCCACGTCCACAAACTTCAAAGCTATCTGGTGTATCAGTTTCTTTTACACGTAAGCTTACATTTCTTTCAAGTTCTTTAAATAATCTATCACGAATATGCCTTGAAGTAACAAATTGTCCTTCTCTACCAGCAAGTGGTCCATTATTTACACTAAATGTCATAGATACTGTAGGTTCATCAATATCTACAAATTCTATTTTTTCAGGATTATTAATATCACAAATTGTCTCACCAATATTAATATCTGGAATACCAGAAGTACAAACAATATCACCTGCTCCTACTTCTTCTACTTCAACTCTTTTTAATCCTTGATAGGTAAATAGTTTTGCAATTTTTCCTTGTGCAACTTTGCCATCTCTTTTGCAAACACTAACTGCCATACCAGCTTTTATTGTGCCACGCTCTACTCTACCAACTGCAATTCTTCCCAAATAATCATCATAGTCAATATTAGAAACTAGCATTTGCATTGTTCCCTCTTGCTCACAAGCAGGTGGGTTAATAGTTTTTATAATAGTATCAAAAATACAAGTAACATTGTCGCTTTCGTCTTCTAAATTCATTTTTGCAATACCATTTTTAGCAGAAGCATAAATTACTGGAAAATCTAATTGCTCATCATTTGCATTTAGCTCAATAAATAACTCTAGAACTTGATCTACAACTTTTAAAGGATTTGCACCTGGTCTATCTATTTTATTAATAACAACAATTGGTTTTAAATTTAAAGCCAATGATTTTTTTAAAACCTCTCTTGTTTGTGGCATTGGTCCTTCAAAAGCATCAACTAAAAGAAGTACACCATCTACCATTTTAAGTACACGTTCTACTTCTCCACCAAAATCTGCATGCCCTGGGGTGTCCACTATATTAATTTTAACACCATTATACATAACAGAAGTATTTTTTGAAAGAATTGTAATACCTCTTTCCTTTTCAATATCTCCTGAATCCATTACTCTTTCAGCTACTTGTTCATTTTCCCTAAAAATATGGCTTTGCCTTAAAAGTGCATCTACTAATGTAGTTTTTCCATGGTCTACGTGTGCAATAATTGCTATGTTTCTAATATTTTGATTGTTCATTTCTATTACCCCTTATATATTTTTTATTTATCACATATTTGTATTATAAAACTTAAATTATATGATTTTTACTGCAAAAAATATAGTGAAAATTTAATTACTCACTATATTTTTATTTTTTCTAAATTCAACATATATTATTATACTCTAGTTCTTTTCCTTTGTCAACATAATTATGTTATCCATAATCTCTTTGCTAACTTTATCTAAAACCTCTTTTTCTGGTTTATTTGAATAATATTCACTAAAATCTAAAGGTTTGCCATAATTAAGAGTCACCTTATGAAATGGCTTCATCTCACCTTGAATTCCAACTGGAATCACTGGAACTTTCCCCTTTAAAGCCATAAATGCAGCACCATTTTGTGCTTTTCCGTTTTTTTCCATACCATGTCTAGTTCCTTCTGGGAATATCATTAAAATATGACCTTCTTTTAGCACTTTTAAGGAAAATTTTAATGATTCAATGTCCATCTTTCCCCTTTTAACAGGGAACACCCAACATTTTTTAGCAAACCATTTTATAAAGCCATTTTTAAATAATTCTTGTTTTGCCATAATATACATTTTTCTTTTAGAACATGACACTATAATTGGTGGATCCCAATTTGACTGGTGATTTGCACACATTATATATGCTCCAGTTTTTGGCACATTTTCTTCTCCAACTTTTTTCACTCTAAAAACTATATATGAAAAAATACGTACTAAAAATACAACAATTGCTCTAATCATAATTTGTTTCCTTCCAATATAATAAAGTCAAATATATTTTAACATAGCATATCTTAATGTCAAGTTTTTATTTTCTATTTTTTAGCACCTGTGTCATTAATGCATCTTGTAATGTTTCATTTTTTCTTCACCACAATCCCAGCTTGCTTTAGTATAGCATTAAGGGTTCCTTTCTTTATATTTCTAATCTTTCTGCTTATTTTTAAGTTGCTCTAGTGGTACAATTCGTATGGTATAGCCCATAGGATATAATAATTTAAATAACGTATCTATCCTTGGAGAATTAGTATGCTTTTCTATTCTAGCTATTACAGGTTGCTTAATTCCAGTTAGTTTGCTTAATTGTTGTTGTGTAAGATTATTCTTCTTTCTCGCCTCTATAGTTGCTTTTATTATTTCTTCTTCCATTTTAATTTCTTCTTTTTCTTCTGGAGTAAATTTCAAACTTGCTTTTACTTCTTTCCAAGTCAATTCTTTCTCGCTCATTTTTCTATCTCCTTTTCATATAATCTTCTAAACACTTCTTTGCTTTTATAATTTCATATTTAGGTGTTTTTTGCGTTTTTTTCATAAAGCATGTTAATATTACAAATTTATTATTATCTAGATAAGCAAAAAGTATTTTATACATTAAATTGTTGCACCTCTTTCATGGCACATATTTATTATAACATATTTGTTATAATTGTGTCAATCAATTTTATTTTCTTTTCTGGGAAATTTTTAAGAAAAAATTTCTTATAGAATTTTAAAAATATTTAGATTTTAAATATAAACTTATAATACCCTTGTATTACCATATTGTCAACAAAAATCGTTCGACAAATTATTACAAAATGTGACAAATTGCATTTGCTTTACAAAATTACTTTTTAACTTTTCATTGCACAGCCCAATAAAAGCTAACTATAAATAAAAGGATACCTTTTACAGTATCCTTTTAAAAATATACCTATTCTCCCATAACAGCCTTAATTTTTTGTGTTGCACTTGTTACAGAACTTGAATTTGGCACCATTACATACAATTGTTGACTACCCATAGAATATGTTGAAGAACTAGCACCTGTTCCTGTTAACGCATTAGTCGTAATCTTCCATGAAGACATATTATTTAATTGTTCCCTTACTAAACTACTAATTTCATCCTGCTTAATATTAGTTTGGAAACTTCCTTCCAATGAATTCAATATACTTGTATATTTAGTTAAAATAGTATTACTATTTAGTACTTTTTTAATAATAGCCTCTATTACATGTTGCTGATTTTTAACTCTTTGATTATCGCCACTTGCAAAAGAATATCTTTCTCTACTAAATGCTAATGCTTGATCCCCATTAACATGATTATAACCTTTATTAAATGAATAACCTTGAGTAGTAAAAGCATAATCTGAGTATACATCAACACCACCTAAAGTATCTACTAATTTGATAACAGTTGTAAAGTTTACACGTACATAGTAATTAATATCAACATCTAACAAATCTTCCACTGTTGAAACAGTTTCATTAATACCATAAATACCAGAGTGTGTTAATTTATCTTTTGCACCATAGCTATGAAGTGTTACATAATAATCTCTTGGAATTGAGGTAAGCAGTACTTCATGAGTATTAGTATTAATTGTAGCTAAAATATTTGCGTCACTTCTTGCTACATTTGTTATATTTCCAGAAGTATCTATACCACTAATATATACATTAAATATTCCATTATCTATGCTATATTTTGAGCCAGAACTTCCTTCATTTTTAGTTACTTCAAGCTCATGCTTTGCAGTATAAAGAATTTTAGTATCAGATTTAAAGCCTTTAATTTCTTCATCTAAAATATCATATTGCACTGAACTTATAAAGATAATATCTATATTCTCATCAATTAAGCTGTTTCCTAAATCAGTTAAGCTATCTTCTGTTTTATAAGTTACTTTTACTTTGCTATCTATTTCTTCTTTTACATCATCCACTACTTGGAATAAATAAACATCTTCATTTTCTATATCCTCTATAGCATCATACTCACTATCTTTTCTTACAACAACATAATATTCCTCTGTTTCCGCAACAATTTTAAATACATTGCTTAAAAAGTCATCAGTTGCTAGAGTGTAATTTGTTACATACAAATATACACCAGATAAAAGTAATATAATTAAAAAACATATTATATTCATTGTTGGCTTTTTATGAGTTTTTACTAAACCAATTACCATTGCAAATGTAAATATAATTACAGCTACTGTAAAAATTGTTACATACATACCTGGTAGCATGTCTAATTTTAGTACTGAAATATAAAATATTATTGTAATAACAACAAATACAAATGCTATTAACTTTAGAAAAGCATCTAATTTTCCGTTTCTTTTAGTTTTCTTTTTATTATTACTCATTTAAGGCCTCCTTCAATATGAGTTGTTTATCTTCCTATAGAATAATATTCCACTTCCGCCTTTTTCATTTCATCCAATTTATATATATTTCTACCATCATAAACTAAAGGCGTTTTCATTAATTTTTTATAAATTTCAGGTTTAATAGATTTTATTTCATTCCATTCCGTAAATATAAAACATACATTAGCATCATCTAGCGCCTCTTCCGGATTGCTTACATATATTATTTCATTTGGATATTTCTTTTTAAAATTTTCTATTCCAACAGGGTCATAAGCATATATTTTTGCCCCTTGCCTTAATAATAGTTCAATATTATCCAAAGATGGTGCTTCTCTTAAATCATCAGTTCCAGGTTTAAAAGTTAATCCCAAAACAGCTACTTTTAATCCATTAAAGGTAATAAGTCGCTCAGTTGCTTTTTTATATAATCTTGTTTTTTGAATAGCATTTACATCCACAGCTGCTTCTACAGTTTTTAATGTATATCCATATTGCTTTGCCAAATATTTTAAAGCTTTAGTATCTTTAGGAAAGCAACTTCCGCCATAACCTATACCAGCTCTTAAAAAGTTTGAACCTATCCTATCATCATATTTCATTCCTTCTGCAACATCTTCTATGTTAGCTCCTACTAGTTCGCAGAGATTCGCAATGTCATTCATATAAGAAATTTTTAGTGCCAAAAAATCATTTGAAGCATATTTAATCATTTCTGCACTTCTTCTATTTACAGAAACTATTGGTAAGTTAAACGGTTTATATATTTCTATTAATTTTTTCTCTGCTTCTTTGCTTTCTGTTCCTATAACTATTCTTTTAGCTTGTAAAGTATCTTTTACAGCGGTACCTTGTGCCAGAAATTCAGGATTACTTGCCACTTCTACTTTTATACTTTTATTTACTAATGAGTCTTTTATAAATTGTTCTACTTTATCATTTGTTCCTATTGGAACTGTAGATTTTACAACTACTAAACAATCATGTTCTATTGACTCTGCAATTTGTCTAGAAACATTTGCTACATAACTCAAGTTAGCAGAACCATCTGGTTGTTCTGGAGTTCCTACCCCTATAAATATTGCATCCGCATTTTTATAGGCCATTTTATAATCTGTAGTATAGTCTATTCTCCCTTCTTTATAGTTTTTTTGCATCAATTTTTCTAAATCTTGTTCATAAATTGGCGATTTTCCGCCTTTCATCATTTCTACTTTGTTTTCGTCAACGTCAACACATATTACATTATGTCCTTTTTCTGCAAAGCATACTCCTGCAACTAATCCTACATATCCTGTACCTGCTACTGCTATTTTCATTTTTACAAATCCTCCTAATTTTTATAAATATAATTCTTTATTTATTTTATACCATTTTACAAAATTTTCAATACCTTTTCTAAAAGAAATACTAGGATTGTATCCTATTAATTTTTTTGCCTTTGAAACATCTGCATATGTTCTTTCCACATCACCTGGTTGCATAGGTAACTGCTTTATTTTAGGTTTAACATTTAATGTTTCTCCTATAGTATTAATCATTTCTTTTAAAGATGTTGGAGAAGAGTTTCCTATATTTAAAATTTCATAAACATTATTATTATTTATAACATAATTACAAGATTTAATTACTCCGTCAACAATGTCATCTATATATGTGTAATCTCTTGATGTTGTGCCATCTCCAAACATAGGTATTTCTTCATCTTCTAACATAAGTCTAGTAAATTTATTTATTGCTAAGTCAGGTCTTTGTTTTGGTCCATAAACTGTAAAAAATCTAAGCATCATAATATTCATATTATATAACTTATGATATACATGTGCCATAACTTCATTTGCTTTTTTAGTTGCAGCATATGGACTAATTGCAAAATCTACTACCATATCTTCTTTAAAAGGTACTTCTTTGCAATTTCCATATACGCTACTAGAAGAAGCAAATACACCATTTTTTATTCCGTGTAACTTCATTTCTTCTAAAATATTTTGAGTTCCCATACAATTTACTTCTTGATATAGTACTGGATTTTCTATTGATGGTCTTACACCTGCCATAGCTGCTAAATGTATTACTACGTCAATATTATTTTCATCAAATATTTTTTTTATGGCTTGTCTATCTCTAATGTCATTTCTATATAATTTATAATTAATATTTGTTATACAGTTTTTAATATTATTTTCTTTTATTCTTTCATCATAAAAGTCACAAAAGTTATCTATTGTTACAACTTTATTTTTCTCTTGCAATAATTTTTCAGCTAAGCTCGAACCTATAAAGCCAGCTCCACCTGTAATAAAATATGTTTTCATTTTATAGTTTCCCACCTTTCATAAATTTTAATCTTTTTAATATTTTCAGTACATTTATCATAAAATTTGTAAATTATAGGTAATATATTTTTTTCAATTATATAAATTCTAAGTAATTCTATTATAAGGCAAATAATATATGTAACAGTAAAGCTAACAAGTATATGTAAAATCAAATATGTGCTATGGTAAAAATTATTATTATCAAATAAGTATTGCCATAAGAAAGGTCTTACAAATTTATTCTCATGTATTAAGTATACACCAAGTGTTGCACTAGAGAAAATATTTATATAATTATTTTTAAATTTTAAACTTCTAAATAATTCAAATAAGGATATTGAACAAATTAATATTGGCAGTGAATTCAACTCTGCAAAATAGTTCATATAGCCTATCATTGAATTATTTCTAGATATAATATATTCTAGTAGCACTTGGGTTATCATAATAAAAGTAAAACTTATTACAAATATTGTTCCATTATGATTAATTTTTTTATCTTTAAAATATAATCCAATATATCCACCTAATATGTACAAAAATATAAGTACAAATAAATTTGTTAATCCCATATTTGTTTGAAATACTGTTGGTATTATATATGCCATAAACACTAAAATAACTATTAATTTTTTAAATTCTACTTTTGTAAGATTAAGCAACATTTTATTAATATATGGGCTTAGAATATATATAATGCAATAGCATGTTATAAACCAATATTCTGAAAATATAATAGGAAAGCACATTTTTATAAATTCTTTTATTCCTATCCATCCATTTATTATAATATCTACAGTTCCAAAAAGTATTGAATAAAACAAAACTTGTAATACTAATTTAATTAACTTTTTTATTTTAAATGTAGATGTTATTCCAAAATATCCAGATATTAATATAAATATAGATACTCCAATTTTGCCACCTATTATAAAGAAGTCTAATACAGGATTATTAAAAGAAACTCCATATTCTTTATTTATCCAATTACCATGAACGCAATAATGATGTACTATAATCATTAAAATACTTATTATTCTTAACAGTTCAAAATTAGAGTCTCTTTTATTTTCTGTGTTCATATGTTTCTCCTTTATTATAAAACATTTACCCCCTTATTTTTGTGTATCTTCTTTTTCTAAATAATCTTTCCATCCGTCTGTTGCTTTAAAGTGTTTATTGTATTTTTTTATATCTTTAACAATTCCATTTTCATCAAGTACATTAAAATCAATACTATTAGATATTTTTAATTTTTGCAATTTATATCCATTTTCTATATATTTAATTTTACTTGGAGAAAATCCCATTATTTGTGTAATAATATGGTCGTTATTTAGTGAGTTAAATCCTGCAACTATAAGTCCAACCTTTTTGTCACTAGGTAATAATGGTCCTTCTTTTTCTCCTGATACTATCATATCAGCAACATTAAATATTTTTCTTTGAACATTATCTGTTAAAATTCCCTTTTTATCAGTGTAAACAATTAATTTATTTAAATCTAATATTGTTCTCCATATAGTATCATTCCCATACCAAGAACCTTCTCTAAATCTTCCTTTGTTAGTCTTTCCTAGAATGAATGACACACATTTTCTTATCAAATTAATAAACTTGTTGTGTTTGTACGTATATTTAGATAACCATGAATAAATATTTTTTAGAAAATTGTTTTCTGGGAATTCATCTCCATTTTTATTTGGTCCTCCTGTTCTATGGTGAGGCAAGCATTCTTTATTTCCGTTAATTCCAACAAAATTTTTCATACAAGCTGTTATTCCTGCTTTTCTATGTGTTTTAGGTTTTGGCATATTAATTATAACATCAGAGTTTAATACATCACAAGGTATAATATACTCATGTGTTTTTCCCGTGTGATGAGCATTCATTAGCTTTAAATCATAATTTGTAATTGAATACTCCTTGTTCATATTGTTTAACTCTGAAAAAGAGCTATTTTCATTTAATTTCACAGTTACACACATTATACTTTCATTTTGATTTTTTCTGAAATCTATTAGTTTAATATTTTTATAAATATGTTTATACAAGTTTATGTTTTTTTCTAAATCATTAATTAGTTTTAGCTGTTCAAAATCACAGTCTTGAACAGGAGCATCTCCTACAATAATACTACCTGTCCCTTTTAATGCAAGTATAGTATAATCAATAACTGGTCTAATTAATGAAAAATTAGTAATCATGCAGTCTATAGTTCCTACATTATTTTTATGCATAACTAAGTTTGGTTTTATTAGTACATTGTTTTCTACACATATAAATTCTTTAAATGGATTCCATTTATTTGTGCCTATATTTTTTTCATCTAATTTCATATTGATTAGTAATTGGCGAAAATCATCGTAAATAGTTTTATCACTTTTAATATTTATATTTATATCTTTTAGTTCTTCATAAAGTTCACTAGGATTAAATTCTTCATTTTTGTAATTATCTACTGTATTTTTTATATATACATCGTTATTCATGCTTTTTTGTTCTCCCTCTTACATAAGCTATAAGCTCTTTTACTTCTTTGTTATAAATCAAATAATTTCCTATAGATATAATTATCATTGCAATTACAGCTGTAAAGATTGCATTCTTTATCCAACTTAAATATGTAATTTCTAAATTAGATTGTAATAAATTAGCTATAAGAAAGATTATGACAATTTCTACTAACATTGTAGTAACTTTTTTTATTATTTCAAAAATTTTTCTTTTTATTATTTTCTTTGAAGAATAAATAATAAATTCACAAGTTCTAATTGCTGAAGCAATAAGAGTTCCTATAGCTACACCAATCATACCATAATTTTGTACTAAAATTATAGATATTATTACATTTAATGTTGCTTCTATCCACGCACCTTTTTCTGTTTGTTTAAAATGTCCTGCAGATAAAATTATATTTGTGTATGGTATTCTTATAGCCATTGTAAGTTGTGCTAGTATCATTATATATGCAAACATTGGTCTTATATAGTTTACATCTGTTATACCTTTGGTATATACTTTAACAAATGGTATCTCTAAAGCAAATGTACAGGCAAATAAAAATGTTACTATAGAAAAATAAAAAAATTCGTACAATTTCAAATTTTTGTTTAATTTTACTCTATCATTCTTAGCTTGCATTTTTCCAAACCATGCATCAATTCCACTTGAAAGAGAAATACATAAATCTTTTATACTATTTATTACTAGCATATACACAGAATAAACTGACACTTCTAATGAATTTGCAAATACTGTTAATACTGCTATATCTACTGAATTATGTATGATTGCAGCAATATGCTGTGAAAATCCAGCCCATTTATTTTGTAGCACATTTTTTTCTTTGACTTTTGCTAGTTTTATATCAAATTTCTTTTTAACATAGAAACTTAAAAACAATGGTGAAATTACAAATATAATAGAACTTGCTAATTTAACAATTTGAATACTACAATTATTAAGTACTAAGATTACTATTGCAATAGTATTTAATATTTTAGATACTATTTTAACAACTGAAACTACATAATTTTTTTGGAGAGATTGTAAATAGATGCTGTATGTCATTCCAAAAAAATACTCAAAGAATATGCTAATTGCTATAATAATAACTAATGACAATGTATAAGTATAACTGTATTGTTCACTATAAAATTTAGGAAAAGCAATACATAATATAATTATGTAAAATATAAAAACAATAGCTATTGTTCTAAAAAATCTTTCAGCTGACTTTAATATTTCTTCAATTTTCTTTTTTTCAAAATTAACTATTGGTTTATATAGTGCAGCCTTTACAACAGGAGCTATTCCAGCTTCTAAGAGTGTAATATAGCCTAAAAATTGAGTTATTGAAGCTATCATTCCATTAACATTAGATCCATACGAAGAAATAATAAGTCTAGGAGCTATAAAACCGCATATTATAGTTATAATCTGTTGTAAAATAGAAAATGTTATATTTTTTATAACATCGTTATTTCTCATTTTTATTCCTTTCAGGAAGTTCTATCCAGCTTCCCAACAAATAGTCATATTCTTCTGGAGTAAATTCTTCTGTTCCATTTCCAGGAAAAAATGTAATTTCTCCAAAATAAATCTTTCCATTTACCTCATAAAAATCAATTCTTACAAAAGGTAAATTTTTAGATAGTTTTTCAGAAAGTTCTATCATTTTTGTATAGTTTTCTGGTTTTGCTATATTTTTTTTAGAATATGGATAGTGTCTTTCAAATGGCATTTTATTCCAATCTAAATCAAAAAAAGTAACTTTTAAACCTTCTTTACTTCTTCTTTCGCTACAAACAAAAGAACATTTTACTTTTCCATTAAAACACATAAATTTGTAGTCATTTAAATCTTCATTTTTATGATCATCTATATATTCTTCTATAATAATTCTTGGCTTTACATCTTTATATGGCCATTCTCTGCCTACATAAAAAAAATTATTTTTTAAATTTTTATTTATTTTTTCTCTTGCAGAATTAATATCTAACTTAGTTTTGTCTTTACATATAACTACTCCGCCAGAGTCATGTGTACATTTTATAACAAACTGATTTGGTAATTTGTTAAAATCAATTTCATTAAAAGATGAATATATACCTAATGTTGGTATTAAATATTCTTCTCCTATTGTTTCTGCTATATATTTCTTAACTTCGTATTTGTCTACCATCATTGTATATATAGGATTTCTATTATATAATTTTAACCACTGTAATTTTTCATTAAATGTTTGAGGATTTTTTAGATTTACTTTTCTATCCATTATACAATAATACATTAATTTAATATATGCTTCGTCTGATAACCAATCAAAGAAGTGACGTCTAGCCAATCCTTTAAATATTCTACTTTTCATTTAATCCTCCAATAATTTCCTTAAAGTATTTTAAATATTTACCATATATCTTGTCTATAGAATGCGTTTCATTTATTTTTTTACTATTTTCAGATATAAAATTTCTTAATTTTTCGTCATTTATAAGTAATTCTAACTTGTTTGTTATATCATTAATATCATCTACAGCCACCAAATATCCATTTTCACCGCTATTAATTAATTCTGATGGTCCCATATCACAATCTGTAGAAATAGACGGTATTCCAAGAGCCATTGCTTCAATAAGTGCATTTGGCATTCCTTCAAATCTAGAGGTAAGTACAAAAATTTTTGATTGTGCTACTTTTAGAATTGCTTTTTCATCATTTCCTGGTAAAAATACATTTTTCTGTAAGTTCAATTTACTAATTAGTTTCTCTAAATCTTTTCTCTTTGATCCTTCTCCATATATAATAAGTTTATAATCCGGATAAGATCTTGCTATAGGTTCAAAAGCTTTAATCATAATATCTTGTGCCTTTTGTTCTTCTAATCTTCCCATACTAGAAATAACATTTTTTGTCATTAACGTGGATGTGTCAACTTCATTTAACATAGGATTACTAACCGCATTATGAATAACTATACTTTTTTTCTGAACTTTTTTTGAATAGCATTTTTTAGCTTTTTCTGTTTGAAATATAAATCCATCACATTTTGTACTTGAAAATTTGTTTAAAATTTCTTTTATTCCTTTTCTGTCTTTAGATTTAGGGTTGCATCTTTCAGAAGATACTACTTTCACTTTTCTATTACCAAAAAATTTATATAGTAAAGCGTATATATTAGTTACGCAAAACATAGTAAATATTAAATCTGGTTTTATTTCATTTAGAGTATCAAATAAAAAGCTTATTCTTTGTTTTATTCCTTTGTACTTTCCGGTTCTTTTACAATCTTTATTATTTATAAAATGCACACTTGTCTCTATAAAATAGCTTGATTCATTTTTATCAAAACTAATAAGATATGTTTCAACATCATGTTTTGAAAGATATGATGCTAGAGTAGTTGCTACTCTTTCTGCTCCTCCCATAGTTAAAGAGCCCATTAAGATTACAATCTTCATTTTAATATTCCTCTCAAAATTACATAAATAAAGTATTATAATATGGCATTAAAGCATAGCCGTTCCACATTCTATATACTCTAAATATAAACCATAAAATAATTCCTAAAAATATTAATATTCTGCATAAAGTTTTATATTTTTTAGGTATATAATTCAAATACAATTCACAAATATCTGAACTTAATACATATATAGGTAGTTCAAAGAACAGTAATACTCTACTAGCACCATTTAATAAAATAAATATTGGTAATATAATAATTAGAAAAGACATCATTTTATAATATCCAAAATGTCCGCAATCTTCTAAATATTTTATTGTATTTTTATTAAATATCATAGTTAAGTAGATTGCTATGTATGGAATATATCCCCAAAGAGATACTTGAATTTTATCCATATATCCACTAAATCCAGTATTTCTAATTAAATATTTTAATATTGGTAAAGCAATTATGGTAAATGTTATACTTGCTATGTTTAGTATAATCATCTTTTTTTTATCTTTTAATATTTTATTAGGAAACACTTTATAAAATATTATTAATAAAAATAAAATTATAGCTATATAATGGTTTAAATATGCAAGTACTGCAAACAATATACTGTACTTATATTTGTTATTATTTAATAGGCTAATAGATACAAATCCTAATGTAGCTGAAACACAATTTCTAATTATATTTAAGCTTTTAAGAAGTGGTAAAAATGCTAAAATTAACCATAAGCATTTATTTTCATCATTAATTTCTTTTTCAACATAGTATATATAGCTTATTATAATTACCGAATGCATTACAACAAGAAATGTAAAGAAATTTCCACCAAATAACTTTATAAAATACATTGTATTATAAAATAAATATTCAAAACCATTGAATGTAAGCATTTCTTTAATTTTAAAATGCACATATCCAAGGTTTTCAAAATAATTTATATAATTATAGGTATCAGCACCACCGATTCCTTCTTGAATTAATCTAAAACAAGAAAATAAAATATAAATAATATATATTAAAACATAATATATGTATTTTTGAGAAAAGTAAATTTTCCCCAATTTTATTTTTTTATCATTTTTCTTAGATTTTACTGCTTTCCTAAATAGTAAGGCTATTAGTATTGCTAAAACGATAAATATTCCTAATGAAGTCCAACTCCATCCTTTAGTAATCTCCATTCTTTCCTCCGTAAATCAAAATAAATATCCTACGTATTCTTCTATTTTTTCTTCAATAATATATCCTTTTTGCTTAAATTCATTTTCAAAATCTTTTCTAACAATTTTGCTTTTTTCCATAGCAATATTGCTCCAAGTTTCAGCAGATTCATCTAAACTAACATATGTTAATAGATTTGTGATTTTAGCTTCTTTTGTAATAGTATTAGATAGTACGCATGGCAATCCTGTTGCTTGTGCTTCTATTATTACATTTGGCATTCCTTCAAAAAATGATGGAAATATAAAAGTATCCATTGCCATTAAATACTCATTTACATTTTTTTGCGCTCCTATCATTAATACATTATTTTCTAGTTCTAATCTTTTTATTTCGTTTTTTATTTGTTCTTCAAGTTCTCCTTCTCCTATAATGAGTAAAATTGAATTTTTATCTTTCTGTTTTATGCAATTAAAAATATTTAATAAAAATTTATGATTTTTTTGAATATTATATCTTCCAATATGTCCATACACTGTTTTGTTTTCTATGTTTAGTTGTTTTCTAATTTTATTTCTAATTTCAGTATTAAATTTAAATAAATTATAATCTAAGCAATTATGCATTATAAATACTTTATTATTTTCTACAGCTTTTTTTCCAAAAACAAATGTAGCAGCTTCAGTAGAAGGTGCAATTTTTACATTAGGCACTATTTTAGGTAAAAATCCAAATAATCTGTTTATATATTGTTCTTTTTTACTTGTTACACCAGCATTGCTAGATCTAAAAATAAGTTTTTTTGCTCCTCCATTTTTAGCAGCAATTAAATCAAGGCAAGCTAAAGCTCGTTGACTAGTTCTTAAAACTGAGTTATATCTTTCTTGTTTAACAATTTTTTTTATAGCTTTGTAAGATTTAATAATGCTTTTAGATTTTGCTGGTACTACAAAAATTTTTCCCCCCATGTTTTTTATTTCTTCATCATAAAAACCTGGTTTACTGTTAGAAACACAAAAATCAAATTGATATTTTTCTCTATTTAGCTTTCTATATAATTTCATTAAAAAAGTTTCTGCTCCGCCTCTATCCATACTGCTAACTATACATAGTAATCTTTTTATATTGCTGTTACATTCTATGTAATCTATCAAAGGTTTAACAGCAACATCTGGCAAATATTTTTTTGATTCTTCTAAGCAGTTTATTTTCATTTCTTTTAGGTTATATTTTTCATTATATATTTCATCTAATATTACTTCCATATCATAATCATCTTGAGTTTTAAAAATGAATCCATTAACTTTATCTTTTATAATATCTGAATTGTATCTCCAATCTGAAGCAACTATAGGCACTCCTGCAAAAAAAGCGTCAATAACAGTTCCTGCTAAACCTTCACCCTTATAGTAAGTAGGAAATAGTAGTAAATCATAATTTTTAATTGTATCAACAGATTTATCCGAATCTACAACTCCTTTATAAGATACATAATTTAAATTTGCACTATTAATTAAATTTTCAAATTCATCTTTATACTCTTGAGCTATAGGACCGTATATATCTAACTGATAAATCATTTTTCCATATTTTTTATTAATTTTTTGAACTACATTTATTGCATTTTCAATTCCTTTTTCTTTAATTACTCGTGAAAAAGTGCATACTCTATAGAAGTCTTTAGTATTGTACTTTAATTCTTCAATTTCTAAAGGTTTTATATTTTTAAAGTTAAATAAAATATCTACATTAGTAATTTGCATTTTATTTAACTTTTCTTTCATACTATTGGTTTCTACTAATATTTTATCTAATTGTTTTACTTTTTTTTGTAAAAACTTTTTGCTAATTAAAAACTCTGGTAACCATCCGCCTACAACTGCATAAATAAGCTTGTGTTTATATTTTTTATTTAAAAGTGTAAAAAGTGGCACAAAAATTTTTATTCCGTTCATTGCTGGTAATATAATTAAATAGTCAGAACTTTTTATTGCGTTTATACATTTTTTTAATAATTTTATTGGATGTGCTTTATAGTTATATGTATCAACAAAAGCCACATTTTTTTTATATACCTTTGCTAGCTCTTTATATAAATTTCTTGTTTTCACAGTTTGTCCATCATTAAAATTTTGATTTTCGGCAAAATGCCCAATAATAGTAATCTTCATATTTTATTCCTTCTTATTTTCTATGTAATGTTTTAACTACTCCCCACCAACATATATGAAACACCGAACGAAAAATAGACAATTTTTCTATTTTTCTATATAATTGCCATTGATATTTTATTAAATTTAATTTGTTTCTAGATATAGAATTAGAACGTACTCTATACTTCATCAATGTTTCTGGAATTCCATATATATATTTTTCTTTTTTTAACATTTGAAGCCATAAAGCATAGTCATTTCTTTTTTTTATATTAGGTACTTTAAATTTTCCTATATTTTCTACATTATACATTATTGTTGAATTTCCGACAGAATTACTAAGTAACATAGAATTATAGTCCACTTTTTCTTTAGCCTTTATTATTCTATTAAGTATTCTTCCTTCTTCATCTATTTGTTCATAATCGGTCGCTGTAATATTGTAATTGTTTTGTTCCATAAATTTAATTTGTTTTTCTAATTTATCCGGTTGCCATAAATCGTCGCTGTCCAAAAATGCCATATATTTACCTTTTGCTTCTTCTATAGCAATGTTTCTAGCTACATCTGCTCCACAATTTTCTTTTAATCTAATGTATTTTATTCTTTTATCATTATATTGATTTACTATTTCTTCTGTATTGTCTTTTGATGCATCATCAACGATAATCATTTCCCAATTTGTATGTGTTTGTTTTAATACAGATTCTATTGTTTCACCTATGAATTTTGCACAGTTATATGTGGGTGTAATAATTGATATTAATGTATTAGGCATTCTAATTGTTCTCCTTACTTATTCTTAATTGTTGTATTTCTTCTTTTATTCCACTTTCAGCTATTTCAGCTTCATCTTTTTCAAATAGTTGTTTTATTGTTAAAAATATTATTTTAATATCCATTAATGGGCTTATTTTATCTACATATTCAATATCATAATTTATTTTTTTAAATATATTTATTTTGTTTCTTCCTTTTACTTGTGCTAATCCTGATATTCCAGGCAATACCTCACTTCTTCTTTTTTGTTCTTCTGTAAAGAATTCATAATACTCTGGTATCCATGGTCTTGGTCCTATAAAACTCATTTCTCCCTTTAATATATTTATAAGTTGCGGAAGTTCGTCAATGCTTGTTTTTCTAATGAATTTTCCTACTTTAGTTACCATTTCTTCATGACTCATATTTCCTTCTAATTCTTTTCTATTTGTTTTCATGCTTCTAAATTTATAAATTTTAAAAAGCTTTAGATTTTTCCCCACCCTATCTTGAGTATAAAATACTGGTCCTTTATCTTCTATCTTTATTGCTATTCCTATAATTATAAATGGTATAAATAACACTATTAATAATACGCTAGCCAAAACAGTGTCTATAATTCTTTTTACAACTATATATATATTTCTTAGTACTTTTTTCACCGTAATCACCCTTTTTTTCATACATGGCTATTATATAAAACTTGATAACTAATTTCAAGTCTTTTTTTGTAATATATAATCATATTTTAACATTTTAAAGCACACAACTTATAAAGATGTGTGCTTTTTATATTCTTATTTGACATTTCTTGCTATGTAATTCCACGAGTCTTTGCACATATCTTCTAGTGTTTTTTCTGCTCTCCAGCCTAATTCTTTATTTGCTTTTGTACAGTCTGCATAGCATGTTGCGATATCTCCTTCTCTTCTTGGCGCAATTTTATATGGTACCTTTTTTCCCGTTGCTTTTTCAAAAGCTCTTACCATATCTAATACACTATATCCATTTCCAGTTCCTAAATTATATATGTATAAGCCTTTTCCTTCTTTTTCTATTTTTTTCAAAGCTTTCAAATGCCCTCTTGCTAAATCTACCACATGTATATAATCTCTAACTCCTGTACCGTCTGGTGTATTATAGTCATTTCCAAATACGGATAACTCTCTTAATTGTCCGCTTGCTACTCTTACTATATATGGCATTAAATTATTTGGTATACCTTGAGGTTCTTCTCCTATCAATCCGCTTTCATGTGAGCCTACTGGATTAAAGTACCTTAATATACAAATATCCCATTCATTATCAGACTTATACAAATCTTGTAATATTTTTTCTATAAATAATTTTGTTGTACCATACGGATTAGTTGTTCCACCTGTTTTGCAGTCTTCTGTTAATGGAATTTTTTCAGGTTCTCCATAAACAGTTGCCGAGGAACTAAATATAAATTTTTTACAATTATATTCTTTCATTACTTCTAAAACAGTTAATGCTCCTGCTATATTATTCATGTAGTATTCTAATGGTTTTTTTACAGATTCTCCAACTGCCTTTAACCCCGCAAAGTTTATTACTGCTTCAATATTGTTTTCTTTAAATACTTTTTCTAAAGCTTGTTTATCCAAGCAGTCCAATTCATAAAATTTAAAATTCTTGCCAGTAATTTGTTTGATTTTATCTAGTACCTCTGGTTTACTATTTGAAAAATTATCTACAATAACAATTTCTTCACCTTTATTTAAAAGTTCTACAGCAGTATGACTTCCTATGTATCCTGCTCCACCTGGCAATAAAATAGCCATAAAAAATTCCACCCTTCTATATTTTATTTTTTAATATTATATTATTCACTTTTTCTTTTACTTCTTCTATTGTCATGTTTGTTGTGTCTACAACTATTGCATCTTCTGCAATTTTTAATGCTCCTACTGGTTTATGCATGTCATTGTAATCGCGCTTTTTCATTGCTTCCAATGTTTCTTCAAATGTAGTCTGCATGCCTTTTTCTTTGTTTTCTTTATATCTTCTTTTTGCTCTTTCTTCTACATCTGCGTCTAGATATATTTTTACATTTGCATTTGGAAATACTACTGTTGTAATGTCTCTACCTTCCATTATTACATTTTTTCCTTCTGCCATTTTTCTTTGCAAATTCACCATTAATTCTCGTATTTCTGGTATTGAAGAAACTTGTGATACAAAACCTGATACTTCTGTGCTTCGTATTTCTTTGCTTACATTTTCTCCATTTAAAAATATTTCTTGCTCTCCATTATTATTTGTCATTTCTATTTTTATATTTTTAGCAATTTCAATTAATTTTTCTTTTTCTTCTATAGAATTAATTCCTTGTCTAATAGCTTCTAATGTTATGCTACGGTACATTGCACCTGTGTCAATGTTAACAAGGTTTAATTCCTGTGCTATTAATTTTGCTATTGTTCCTTTTCCAGTTCCTGCTGGTCCATCTATTGCTACAACAAATGACATATCTCTACCCTCCAACTTCTCAATTCTCACCTCTCACTTCTCACCTCTCATCCGGCATATGAATCCCCTTAGCTACAATGGTTACTTGCTGCACATTCATTGTTGTTAGTTTTTCAATTTCTTTTTTTATTTTTTCTTTGAATTCTCTTAGTGTAGTCAAAATATTGTATCCATAATTTATTGAAACTTCCATATATATATTAGGTCCTTCTGGTGTACTTTCAACCCTAATTCTCATTAATTTATATATAGCGTCAGACCTTTTTGCCAAGTATTCTGCTATTTGGCGAAATACAGTATCTGATATTGTAAAATTTCCTAAATAACTAAATGTAGGCCTTATTATTGATTTTTCTGTCATATATGGTGCATTGCCTTTTCCCTTAAATTTAAATATTTGCAATGGGTCTAATATATATCCTGAAAAATCTTTTTTAATTTCAAATGTGGGAACTGGTATTACATGTTTTCCTTGTGTTGTACGAATTCTTTTTGCTGTTTCCATTTCCGCTTCTGTTGCAACATCTTGTATATAAATTCTTTCACTTGGTTTTGGAAGTCCTAAATTTTCTGCAATTTTGTCAACCATACCATCAGAAGTACCCAAAATCAAAATAGATTTTGGTTTACATTTTCTTATGGCTTTTTTCATTTCATTTCTTTCTTTTTCGTTTATAAATATTGCTTTTCTAACTGTTTCTACTTTTGTAGGAGCTTTTTTAGCTGAAGTCCCAGCAATCACATCATTTTCGTTTATTAATAATCCATCATCAATTATATAATCTATATGGTGTTCACTTGCTACAAGTTGCGCCCTATAGCTTTTACCAGTACCTGATGGTCCAATAAAAGCATACACTTTTATTTCTTCTCCTGGATTTAGACTTAAAGTGTTAATGTTAAAAAGTTGCAATTTTTTCACTCCTTTTCAATTAGTGCAATTGTGTATTGATATTCATGATATTTTACAGAAAACCCTTCTCTTTTAATTAATTTAATGTTTTCTTCCCCATATCTTTGTACAAATTCATCATAAATAGCATAGCTTCCTGCATTTATAATCCAAATTCTACCTTCATAATCATCTAATGGCTCCAATGTTTTAATTGTTAACATATCTTTTCCAAAAGCCTCATATGATGGCTCTACGTTCCAATGCTCTCTATCATAAAAACAATTTGGCACATCTATTAATTGCATACTAAGCACAAATCCACTGCCTTCATTTCCAAATAAGATTATATCTCCTTCTTGTAAATCTTGTTTCACATATTCTAGTGGTTTTGTGTTTGATTGGTCATAGTTCATTTTTGAGACATTGTAATTTATATACATTGATACAATAAGTATAACAATGCTTAATATGGTTGTCAAAATTTTTCTTCCACCCTTTGCCATAAAAAATGCTAGGAAGAATATAAATAAACCTGTTAAATTTAGGAAATATCTTGCATACAAAATTGGCTTTATTATTGAAATTATAAGTATGCATATCATAACAATAAGATATATTCCAATTGCCCAAGTTCCTGCTATATTAGCATATTTTTCTTTTTTCTTTTTATTCTCTTTAATTGCTCTTATCATGCTATAAATGGCATAAATTGATATTAGCGCTCCAAAAGTAATAGCAATCGGCTCACTAATAAACAAAATATCCAAATTGCCTGTAAACTGAAATGTGAAAATTTGTAAGAATCCTGCTAGTGATGGTCCAGGTATCCAAAAACCGTTTGACATACCTTCAATTTGTTTTACTACTGCTACCATAAACCATGGTAAGTATAAAAGTATTTGAATTATTGCTGTTACTGTAAAACATTTTAAATCTATAGTATATATTTTATTTTCTTTATTTGTTTTATGATTTTTTATAGATCTTACTATTAAATAAATGAATAATATTGCATTTATAACTCCAGCTGTTGCTAAACCATAATAATGTGTATAACATGATGCTAAACTAAAAATCGCAAATATAGCCCAGTTTTTTATTTTTGTTTTAGTTTCTGTACTTGCTACTTGTTTATAAATTCTATATGCATAAATTGCCATTATGCTAACAAATAGCATTGCCCATGTATACATTCTAATTTCGCCTGAATATACACAGCTTATTGGTAAGAAAAGTGTTAAAAATGAAAATAAAAATCCTACTTTTTCTCCAAAGTCTTTTTTGATATGTGTATAGCCTAGTATTGCTAATATTGCAACTGGTATCATTGAAAAAACACGATATATGTATATATTTGAACCAAAAATTAAATATATTATATGTAACATCCAATAATATAGTATTGGGTGCACATCATTGCTACCAATATTCCAAATATCTGAAAAGCTTTTGCTTACAATTCCTACTGTATAACTTTCGTCAAGCCAAATATTTTGGTGAAATATTGGTATTGAAATAAATATAATTCCTAAAATTATTATTGCTATATGTGAATATTTTGCTATTTTTTCTTTTTGCACTTTAATTCTCCTTTTTCATCATCAAACTTTTCACATTTTATCATACCTTACATTATTTCTCAACACTTTTATTTATCATTTGTTATATCTCCATTACCACTAACCGGAATAGTTTCTCCTAAAAATGTAGGTTCTGGCTTTATAATGCATTGTATTAAGTCTTTGTCCCTTGCAAAAATTTCTCTTATTTCTCTAAAAAGTTGTCCACCATATTCTCTTGGATCCGAATTCACTCCATATGCTTCTAATCCTAATTGGTCTGCAATGTATAATGCGCGGTACATATGATATTTTTGTGTTACCACTATAATTTTTTTAGCCTGAAAAATTTCTTTTGCCCTATACATGCTCTCATATGTAGAAAGCCCAGCATGGTCCATAAAAATATCTTCTGATTTTACATTTCTGTCGATAGCAAATTTTTTCATTACAGTTACTTCGTCATAATCTTCTTTGCTATGGTCACCACTCATAATAATTTTATTTGATGCACCATTTTCATATAGTGAGATTCCTTGTAATAGTCTATCTTCTAGCATTGGGCTTGGTTTATCTCCCCAAATGCCTGCACCTAAAACTAGTATACAGTCCACATCTTTTAGTTTATTTGCTTCTTCTTCTGTTAAAATTCTACCTTTTATGGTTCCTATTACATAAAAATTAAGCCCCAATACAATTAATAAAATTATAAATATAATAATTAAAAATATCATAAAAACCCTCTTTAATGTTTTATTCATTTTATTACTCCAAATCATTCTAAATTTCTTTGTTGTCGTCCTATTATTGCCCTTACGCCTAAACCTCTTAATTCTAAAATTCAAATTCCGATTAGCTCACTTCTCTTAGCTCATAACTCACTACTTTAAAAAGAGCACAGAATTAAGAAACCTTAACTTTGTGCCCTTTTATTTTATCTTAGTTTTCTACTTTTTCAGTAGCAATTCCTCTAACTTCTTGAATATCTATTTTTCTAACATGCTCTATTTTATCCCATGTAGTATCACGTTTAAATAAGCATTTGAAGTTTATTAATAGCCATGAACCTAAGAATAATGGATAACATAGTAGTCCCTTAATCATTGGTTTGATTGGTCTTTTATCTAACCACATAATAAGTACTGCTGTACCAATTGGTAATAGGAAAGTAGGAATTACATATCTTAAAATATTTATAATTAATTCTACATTTGTCATTCCATTTCCTGCATACATAATAAAGTTTAAAATTAATAACGCAATTGTTGCTACAAACATTGGAATACTACCAACAATGTATAAAAAGCCATCTAAGTTTACTAAACTTTTATGTTCTTTTACAGAATATGCTAATGGCTTAGTATATTCTTTAATACATTGCATATGTCCCACTGTCCATCTACTTCTTTGTTTCCAACTTTGCACAAATCCTAGTGGTTGCTCATCATATACAATTGCATCTGTTGCCCAACCTAGTTTTTTTCCTTTAATGATAGTTTTTAGCGAAAATTCTATATCCTCTGTTAAAGTTTTTGTGTCCCATCCATTTGGTTTTACTAAATCAAATTTAACCATAAAACCAGTACCATTTATTAATGGTGAAAGTCCTATGTTATATCTTGCCAAATGATAGAAACGGTTCATTGTCCAGTAGAATATTGCATATCCTGCTGTAATCCAGTTGTCTGTAGGATTTTTAATATCTCTGTAACCCTGAACTACTTCTTCACCTTGGCATAGTTTTTTGTTCATGTTTTTAATAAAGTTTTTATCTACAATGTTGTCTGCATCAAATATGCAGAATGCATCATATTGTGCATCTTCTTCTATTTTTTGTTTTAAGAACCAATTTAAAGCATATCCTTTTGTTTTCTTTGTAGGGTCAAATCTTTCATACACAATTGCTCCTGCTTTTCTTGCTACTTCTGCAGTTTTATCTGTGCAGTTATCTGCAATAACATAAATATCGTATAAATCTTTTGGATAATCTTGTGCTTTTAAACTTTTAATTAATTCTTCTACTACATTTTCTTCGTTATGGGCTGGTATTATAGCCATAAAACGATGTTTTTTGTTAACTAGCATTGGTTTATCTTTTAGTTTTATTAATGAGCAAACACTAATAACTAATTGATATAGCCAAAATATTGTTATAACCCATACTAATGCTTGTTGTACAATGTATAGATACTCCATTTTTTTATCTCCTTAATATATTATTTTTGCTTTTGAAACTTCACAATAATAATTATACTATTCTATTTGTTTTTTTGCAACTTTTATTATAAATTTTAAGCAATTCTTAATAATTAATTAGCACTTGCTTCTAAATCCTTCATATTTAGGTTAATTCTGCCTTGTTCATCAATTTCAGATACTTTAACTGTAACTTCATCACCTACATTTAAAACATCCTCTACTTTTTCAACTCTTCTGCTTGAAATTTTAGAGATGTGCAATAATCCTTCATTTCCTCCACCTAGGTCTATAAATGCTCCAAAAGGCATAATTCTTGTTACTGTTCCTGTATAAATGTTGCCTACTTCAATTACTTTTGCTACATCTAAAATCATATCCATTGCTTTTTCACAGTTTTTAGTATCTTCTCCATAAACAAATACTTTACCGTCATCTTCAATATCAATTTTAACACCAGTTGCTTCTATAATTTTATTAATCATTTTTCCGCTAGGTCCAATGACATCTTTTATTTTATCTACACTGATTATAGTTGTCATTATTTTTGGTGCATATTTTGAAATATCTTCTCTTGGTTTACTAATAACTGGTAACATAACATTATCTAAAATATAATCTCGTGCCACTTTTGTTCTTTCAAAAGCCTCCTTGATTATATCATATGTTAGTCCATCTATTTTAATGTCTACTTGTATAGCAGTAATTCCGTCTTTAGTTCCACCAACTTTAAAGTCCATATCTCCAAAGAAGTCTTCAATTCCTTGAATATCAGTAAGCATAATGTATTTGCTTGGGTCATTTTTATCTGTTACTAACCCTGTTGAAATACCTGCTACTGGTTTTTTTATAGGAACTCCTGCATCCATTAAAGCAAGTGTGCTACCACATATACTTGCTTGTGAAGTTGAACCATTAGAAGAAAGTACTTCTGATACAACACGGATTGCATATGGAAATTCATCTTCTGAAGGAATTACTGGTACTAATGCTTTTTCTGCTAAAGCTCCATGACCAACTTCCCTTCTTCCTGGTCCTCTTGAAGTACGAGCTTCACCAACACTATATGGTGGGAAATTATATTGGTGCATATATCTTTTTGAAGTTTCTTCATCTAGTCCATCAAGTATTTGTTCTTCACTTTTCATTCCCAACGTTACAACTGACATAACTTGAGTTTGACCTCTTGTAAATATTGCACTACCATGTACTCTTGGAAGCACACCAACTTCGCATGACAAAGGTCTAATTTCATCTATTTTTCTGCCATCTGGACGTTTGTGTTCTTCTAAAATCATTTTTCTAACACATGCTTTTTCTAGGTCGTGTATACTGTCTGCAATTGCTGTAGCTTTTTCTTCGGCTTCTTCTTCTCCATATTTTTCTACAAAATAATTTGTAATATCTTCTGCAATTTTTTCCATATTTGCATCTCTTACAGTCTTATCTGTAGCTTGTACATCTTGATACATTCTTTCTTCAAAGTTCTCTTTTATTTCTTCATACACTTCTGGATCTGTTGCAAATGATTTATATTCAAATTTAGGTTTTCCAATTTCTGCTTGAATATCAGAAATAAAATTACATATTTTTTTAATTTCTACATGTGCTTGTTTAATTGCTTCTAACATTGTTTCATTTGGTATCTCATCTGCACCTGCTTCAATCATAGTAATTTTTTCTAAAGTTCCTGCTACTGTTAGGTTTAGTCTGCTTTTTTCTCTTTGCTCCAATGTTGGGTTAATAATAATTTTATCATCTACATATCCAACATTTACAGCTGCTGTTGGTCCTCCAAATGGAATATCTGATATTGAAAGTGCAGCAGATGCACCAATCATGGCACAAACTTCCGGGCTGTTGTCTGGTTCTACAGATAATACTGTTGCTACAACACAAGTATCATTTCTAAAATCTTTTGGGAACAATGGTCTTAATGGCCTATCTATTGCCCTTGAAGTTAGTATCGCCTTATCTGCTGGTTTTCCTTCTCTTTTATTAAATCCTCCTGGAATTTTACCAACTGCATATAGTTTTTCCTCATAATCTACTGATAATGGGAAAAAGTCAATTCCTTCTTTTGGTTCTTTTGTTGCTGTTACATTTACCATAACAACAGTGTCTCCATAGCGTACTACAACGCTACCGTTTGCAAGTTCTGCAATTTTTCCTGTTTCAATTGTTAGCTTTCTTCCTGCTAATTCTGTTTCATAAGTTTTAAACATATCTTTCTTCCTTTCTACAATTATTTTAAATTTATTTAAAACAATACAAAATTAGCGTAACCTCTATTATGAGCTATTTTTTGCTTTTAATAGCTTATAATACAAGCTACTTTCTAATTTTAATATTGTCTAAATACTTATTTTAGTTTGTCCAAATTTTGTTCAATAAATTACTTTATTTAAATATTTCAAAAAACTTGGAAAAATGGGCATTTTAAAGTTGTGAAATGCCCATTTTGAATTACACTATTTTCTTAAGCCTAGTTTTTCAACAATATCTCTGTATCTTTGGATATCTTTTTTAGCTAAATAGTTAAGTAGGTTTCTTCTAGCACCTACCATTTTTAAAAGTCCTCTCCTTGAGTGATTATCTTTTACATGAACTTTTAAATGTGTAGTTAATTCATTAATTCTTTCTGTTAAAAGAGCGATTTGCACTTCTGGTGAGCCAGTATCTTTTTCGTCCCTTCTATAAGTTTCAATGATTTCTTGTTTTCTTTCTTTTGTCATAATTTTTTCCTCCTTTTTTTCAATTTGCCTTTAACTGAGCCTAAGTTGGAGTTTTTGTTGCCTTAGACTAAGTAAAAGGTAGCCTGTGCTTTTTTGCACATTAATATATTAACATATTTTGCTAAAAAATGCAAGTATATTTTACCCCTGTCCCTTATGACGACAAAAATGGTAGATTGGGGACTGTCCCAAATGAAGACATACAATCGGAATTAGTACTACTATGTATGGAATTATGTATCTTGATTTTGCTTCCCATAAAATATGAAATGCAAATCCACCTATAAATATTGTAAGCAAAAATACTAATTCTAGTGAAAGATTTTTTCTGTTTTTAATTAAAACAATTAACGCACAGGTGCACATTAAAATTAACAATGCTTTTTGATAAAATGTTAATGGTTCTATCATATTTTCTAGTTGGTTGTTGTTTTCACCTGTCATGTTGTTTCTTACTGCTGAATATGTATTTTCAGTCCACATTGATGCAATTTTATTTATATAAAATTCAAATGCATAACCTGGGTTTTGCACAAAATATGTTAGTCTTTGTTTTATTCTTTCTGGATATTCCTGTTTTGCTGCTTCTGTATTTTTTAGTGCATATTCTCCTATTGCTTCATTATACCATCCATTTGCTCTTGGACCTTCTTCCATTGCCATTAAAAAGTAGCTAATGTTTGGATATTCTTTTTGGCTGTCTAAATTATATTTTGCTAAATAATAATTTTTTACAATTGAAGCTGGAAATATGGAAATAACTATATACATGATAATTATAGCTGTTGCAAGTAGACTTTCCTTCCATGGCTTTTTAGTAATTCCTTTAAATAAATTTAACAATAAATATATTACTGTTGCAATAATAAATATTAGGCTATTCATCCTCATCATATATGCTAGCATTGTTAAAAGCGAGGCAAAAACTGGATATTGCCATTTTTTTGTTTCTGTATATCTCATCATAAAATATACTGAAAGAAGACATAGTGCCAGGCTTGGTATATCTCCATATATAAATGTTGAAAGCATTGGCAATGATATAAATGTAAGTATTAAAATAAATAGCAATATTTTATTTATCCTATATTTTTTAGATAATTGCACACCTATTTTATATATTGAAAATACAATTAAAATATTTGCTAAAATATTTAATACTCTTAATACTTCAAGTGTATCAAAATGTATAATTCTAAAGAAAAGGCTAAATACAAATGATAATGAAATTTGCTGATGGTATGCTTGCATATACTCACTTAGTGGAATTCCCGCATATGTCATGTTTGGCAAAAATTCTTCTAAGTTTCCCCTAAAAAATGTTTGTGCTAGGTTTGCTGCATGAATTTGGTCTCCCACTACTGCAGGTCTTACAAATATAACCCAGCATATCATAAATATTATATAGATTGCCATTGAGACAATTAATAATACTTTTCTTATTTTCTTTTTCTTTTCAGTTTCTTCATTATATAAGTGCTTGTCCAAAATATATGCTATGTAAAATATTGCCCCTGCAAGTAATGCAAGCAATATAACATATATTATGCTATTAAAACTAATAGTAATATGTTCTGATGCGTCTAAATTGGCTGTAAATAATATATTTAATATTAAGACCATTACTAATGCTAATATTCCGCATATATAAATAATTTTTTTCATAATTTACTCCTTAATTTGCTGCTTTCCTAACAAGTTCCTGATAAATATTTCCCTTTTCTTCAAAGTTCTTAAAAAAGCCATAACTTGCAGCTGCTGGTGATAACAAGCAGCTTTTACCTTTATTTGTTACTTTTTTAGCTATCTTTACCGCTTCTTCCATAGTTTCTACTATATAAACTTTTTCTTTTTTTAGTTTTTTTGCAATGTCATGTCCAGTTTTTGGCATACAAATGACATTTGTTATATTGCTTTTATTTAAAAATTCAATAAATTCTGTATAATCTAGTCCCCTATCCATTCCACCAATAATTAGTGTATCCACATTTTTCAGCACTTTAACTGCTTCCATTGTTGCCATTGGTATTGTTCCAATGCTATTATCATAATATGATATATCATTATACTTTCCAACAAATTCCAATCTATGGTGTAATGGCTCAAAATTTTCAATTGTTTTAATGGTTTTATCTAGGTCTAACTTTAAAATTTGAGAAACCCCAAGTGCAAACATAATATTATTTAAATTATATTCACCTAGTAATTTTCGTGGTGATTTTATGTTGTAGATAGGTTTTTCTTTAAAATACACATAATTATTTTTTATACATATATCTCCACTTTCTTTTAAGCTAACTCCATATGTTTTTGCCTTTGGAAATTCTACAAATTTTTGTAAAACTTCATTATCTAAATTATATATAAAATAATCTGCTTCTTTTTGATTTTTAAATATATTGCATTTTGCCTGTGCATATTTTTCAAAAGAAGCATAATGGTCTAAATGTTCTGGGTATATATTTAATAAAATTGCAATATTGGGGCATAACTCCATGTATTCCAATTGATGTGAAGACATTTCTAGCACAAGCACTGTTTCTTTATCTATTTTATCAATATAGTCAAATGCAGGTGTTCCAATGTTTCCAAGTAGCATCGTTTTTACATTTTGCTCTTTTAAAATTGTATAAATCAATGAACTCGTTGTGCTTTTTCCCTTTGTTCCTGTAACTCCTATTGTAAACACATTAAAAAATTCTAGCAATAGCTCCAATTGTGATTTTATTTTATGAATATATTTGCTTGTGTCAATTCCTACAAAAGATATTCCTGGAGTTTTTATAATTAAGTCATATTCTTCTAAACTTTTTAAATAATCTTTTCCGCCTATATAAACTGCATTTTTATCATTTCCTAAAAAATCATCATCTTCTTTTTGGTCTGCTATATATATTGTCTGTTCTTTTAGATATTTTCTAATAAACTTGTATGTAGACTTTCCTTCTCTGCCAAAACCTAATATTATAATTTTTTTGCCTTTTAAATATTTTATCAAATCATTAATCACCAAAAAATACCTCTTTTCTTAGCATTTCATTTTGCTCATTTGTTAAATTATTTTCCTCATTATATCTTTTAGTAATATCATTTGTTGTATCAACTAATTTATAATTTTCTTTGTAATATTGCAATAAATATGGTAGATTTTGCTTTGCTCTTTCAATATTTTGTATTGTTCTACTTATTGCAAAATTCACTTCTTCAAATGTTCCAACACAATCAAATGGCTTTGTATTACTTTTTCCGGTTAATTCTAAGAATATATTTAATAATTCTTTACTTTCAAACATATCTGTACCAAAAATTGATACTAATTTTTCTTTATACAAATATGGACTTAATATAGTAAATGCAAATAAGCATTTAGCACACTTGTGGCACCATTTCCACTCTTTTTCTTTGCTACCCACATTGCAGCTTTTAAAAGTCTGATGATATTTTTCATATTTTGAAAATATTTTTGCTATTTGAAGTTCATTAAGGGGTCTTAAAAAACTAAAATATTTAACTGGAACTTTCAAATATTTATTAGCATAATTTTCAAAATCACACTCAAATTCATAACTTTTAGAATATTGGTGATTTATTTTTTCTCCCATTACATTTGCTTCATTGCTACTTACTTCATTTGATAATGCAATATATTTTTGCGATAACAAATGTGCTATTAAATATGAAACAAATGCTAGCATTGCAGAAAAAGGTGTGTGACCATTTATATATCCTTTTTCATTTAAATCTATTAAGTTTTTGTCTATTTTTCTATGAACTTCTATAATACTGTTATATTCCAATCCTGCAATTTCAGCACATTTTAAAGTTACAGGCTTTGGATTAATAATAAGTCCATAATATTTTTGTTTGTTTTGTTTTAAAACTTCTAATGTTACAACAGAATCTTTTCCGCCACCTATAGGTACAATATATCCGATGTAATCATCTTGTGGTGAATTATAATTAAATTCACTTTTTTTCTGTGTGCACTCTATTTCCATAAAGCTTTGTATATCTGTTTTTATTTCATTTCTATAAAATAGTTCTCCAAGACCATAAAAATAAAGTTTTTTCCACCATCTTTTTTGTTCTTCATTTAAATATCCACATTTAATAACTACTTTTGGTGAGCACGTGCATTTCCAATAGCTAATTAATTCAATTAACCCTATATTAAATATAATATTTTGTGCAATTTCTGTATTTATACTCTTAAAATTAAATTCTTTTTTATCTATGCTAATTTTAGCATGAAATTTTGTAAGTTTTGGTATCTCAAATTCGTACTCTAAATATATAGCTTTTTCATCTTCGCTTGATAAATAGCTGTTATACCAAAATTCTTTATACTTTTCTCTAAACTTTTCAAACTTTAATAAATTTTCCATGTGCCTTTCTCTCCTAAGTATTTTTACTTGACTTATTATACATTATTTTAGATTTTCTTACAACCTAAAAATTATTTTATTATATATTATGCAAAAAAATTTAATTTTGGTTATACAATAAAATACAACAAAAAAGCAGTAATAAAATACTGCTTTTTTCGTCAACCCCTTTTTCGATTCCACTCATTTCTATCTAAAACTAAATAGAGCAGTTTTCTACTGCTCTACTTTTTGGTGCCTTAGCGAAGGACGTATGCGAAAAACGCCTAGCACAAAAGCTTCTTATTATCCGTTTCAAAACCAGTTATAGCAATAGTTTCAAAGAAATGTATACCCACATCGGTGTTTTTTTGTCTATTACTATGTTTTAATTTAACATAACTTTTTAGATTTTGCAAGTATAAATTTAATTCATATAAAACTTTCTCAATCATTTGAGTGTTTCCATTATATTATTTAATATACTAGTTTGTTGTTCTATTGTTAAAGTCTGTTTATTAATACTATTTTCTATTTTATTATTTATAGTATTCTTTTCATCTCTGTAACTTAAATATAAAGTTATTACGATTGCTAATATAGATAATAATATTGATAATTTTGTTAAAAATAATGTACTTTTATAATTAGAAACTAACATTTTGTTATTAAAAGATAGTTCCAAATCATCATATTTCTTTATTAATCTACAATATCTATCATTTTGAAATTTTAAACTTTCTTGTAATCTATCATCAGTATAGCTCATATCTGAAAGGCTTATATTATTAAACATCATCTTAAATTTTTGTATTTTTTTTAATACCTGTTCATATCCTTTATATATTTTACTTTCTTTATTATTGTAATAGTTATATAAATTATTTCTTATTTCTGTCAAGGTTCTTTCAAAATCTCCCAAATAATAAAAGTATAAAGTTATAATATAAAAATTTATAATATCATGATTATCTAAAAACATTCTTTGATTTTCAATAGGCTTATTTATTATTAACTTTGCAGATCTATTAATTTCAGATTGCCCTTCACCACATATATACAAAAAATCTGATTTTACAAATTCATCACTTTTATTTTTATATCTATATACTGTAGTCATTTGATTAATCTTTTTTGCTCTATGCTTGAATATATCATAGCTATGCAAAAATGAATCATATTCTTCATCTTTCTTCAAGTCATAATTTGTACTATATATATCAATACTAATAGGTGCTTTATTGCTGTAATTCGTTAGTGGTAAATACTTATCTAAAAATCTTAATACTCTACATTTAATTTCTATAATATAATCATTAACTTTCTTTTCTCGTGTAATATTAGGATTCCAATTAATTATTGAAACTAACTTTTTCTTTTTCCTATAATGTCTAACAAATTCTTCTTCTCCATGACATTCTCCGTTAATTAAATTATTTAATTCTGTTTTCATTTCTTTAGTCAAATTGACTTCAAAACAGATTCCAATATAGTCATCTGACAATTCAAATAACGTTATCTCTATAAATTCAATAAGTTTCTTCAATTCTTTACTATCTGGAGTTATAAAAAAACTTCTAGAATAACTATTCGAGTTACTAGACTTTGAAAATAAAAATACACTATCTCTTACATCCTTTTCGGATAAAAATCCTACCAATAAGTGCTTTACAGGATTTCTGATGATTAATTCATTTAATCCTATATATAATGAATCCAAATCTGTTTTAGGAATAGCATTAAGTATATGTATATCTCCATTTAATTTGAAATACTTGCCTTTCTTTACTTTTTCAACTCTATCTGTTAATTCAAACTTTGAATTATATAGGCACTCCTCTTTTTTAGACAATGGTATTATTTTTTTAGTCTTTAACCTAAAACTTCTTTTTAGCTGTTGATATTTTACAAATATTCTATAATTGATAGGATATTTTTTTCTATAATATTTATTTGTTAATTTAATAATATTTATCATCTCCATCATTTTTTATCATATTTCTTCAAACTTTTCTGCTTTTCTTTTTCTAATTGTTTTAAGCTCTTTTTTGGTGTAGGCAATTCTTCTGGCATAGTTCCGTCCTGCTTCTTTAATTGCTTTTCTAACTATTTTTCCAATTTTATTATGAGTATCACAAGCTTTCTTTTCAGTATCAACTTTATCTCTTTTTAATCTTGATTCTGTTTGCGTAATGCGAAAAAGATTCGCTGCAAGCTCTTCACTTCCCATATTGTCTAAAATATCTTCTCTATATCTTAATCCTTTTCTTCTAGCAATGTCATCAGCTGTTTCTCCATTGTATAACCCTTTATATCCTGCATTATGAAATTTATCAAAATTTTTAACTCCTGCATTTTTAGCTGTTTGATTAAGTGAATAATTGCCTTTCTTTGTTAAGTTTCTTTGGTAAAATCTCTTTTCATCTTCTGTTAATGAACTATATTCTTTTTCGCTAATTTCTTGCTTTCTAGTTTGTATCGCAAAATATGTTTGTGCAAGAGCTACAATTTTTAATCTTGGATTTGCATTTTGTGCTATAAGATAGCAGGCATATCGTGTTAATTTATAATCTTTTTGTTCTCTTTTTGCACCAGAACCTATTTCTACCATTTTGTTGTCAACAACAAAATGGTCAACATCAGTTACTTCAGAGTTTTGGCAGGCTATTTTTGCTTTTTCAATTACTGCATCGAAATATCTCCAATCCTTATAACTTAAAACTTTCATTAATTCTCTGGCATACCAAAATTCAATTCCATTTTCATCAATATGTTTGATATCTTCAAATGTTTTATTAGTATGATTTTCTTTTTTATTTGGTTCATTCAATGTTCCCATCTCCGTTTCTTTTTATTTTATAATATTCGTTGATATTCATTTACTATAAATAATTTTTATCAAATAAATATTTCATTACTACAGAATAATCTGTTTTAAATAAATTAGGTTCTTCATTCATTAACTCTTTAATTTCTTTCTTAGATTTATAATATATTTTTTCAATACCATCTCTATCAAATTCACGTATTTCACTAGTATATCTTAATAGATATACTTTTTGAAAAGTATTGCTATCACTATTATATGGAGAAAAATATGCTACTTCTTGTAGTTCAACATTTTCTATTCCTAATTCTTCTTTTAATTCTCTATATGCAGCTTCTTCATAGTTTTCTCCAGAATTAACATGCCCTCCTACTGAAAAATCATAGCAATTAGGAAATAGTTTTCTATTAGAACTTCTTTTTGGAACAACTATCATATTATCATTATTAATAACTATTATATTAATAAATCTTAATTGTGATGGCTTTACAGTATTTTGCTCGTTCTCTCTTATTTTTCCTATAATCTCGTCTGCTTCATTTACTATATCAAAAAATTCAACACTATCTTTCTTCATTTCCTTCACCTACTTCTTTGTATCTCAATCTTTCTGGTAAAATAACTTCTGGAACTAAAACTTTTCCATTTTCAATTTGAGCAATTGGAATATATTCTTTATAATGCCTTTGTAAGTCCTTACTGTCATACATCGGAATTATTACTTTATCTGCTACTTGTCTAAAATAATCATTCTTCATACCCTTGTAATTACTAGGAATTGATTCTTCTGCTATTTCTCTTGAGATTCCGTTTTTTACTAATTTATTAATTCTTTCTACTCTTAGCTCATTATATTGAGTTTGGCTTATTACTTGCTTTCTATATCTCATTCTATTAGTATCATCTAAAAACAATATATCTTCCCACGGTATTATATAAGTTTCATGACAAGCACTTCCATGACTTAAAAAAGAACCATCCCATCCTTTTCCAATATAATCTATAATTAACTCTTGTCCTGTTCTATAGTCTAAATAAAAACATCCATCTGTTTCGTATGTTGGACAAAACTTCCCCTTATTCCAATATATTATTGCTACTCCTTTTGTTCCAGTTTCTTCTGCTTTTTTCATAATTTTTCTCATATATTCAAATATAGTAACTCTATTTCCGTTTTGCCCTCCTACTCCAATAGGTGCATTTCCTATTTGAGTGTCTGATCTCATACAAAATTCTTCTTGACCTTTATATTTATCTAATAATGCTCGTATTTCATCTTCATTTTCTACTATAAAAAAGTTAGAATATGTTGGTAATTTATACCTTTTAGCAAGTAAGTATCCTTTTGCTTTTCCATATTTAGAAATCTCTTTAATATCACTTATTTTATTTCCATCTAGCATATAGTTTCTCCTTATTTTTTCTTTATATATTTATATCACATTTTATAACTTTTTCATAGTCTTTTACTAACATATATTTAAGATTTTTAATATATAAGGCTGTTACTTTTATATGTAACAACCTCACTCATTATCTAATCAAATTTTTATTTTTCTGTTTTACTTTAGTAATATCTAGTTTCTCTAATCTTTTCATTTTTCTTTCAATTTTTATAACTTCTTTAACTTTTGGTGTATCTTCTAAAATATAATCTGCTGTTTTTAGATTTTTTCTGTACTTATTTAGAATTGTAGTGCATTCATCTCGCTTTTCTTTGTATTCTTTTATTAGTTTATCATCTGTACAATTTCTTAACTTATTTCTGTATTTTTGTCTTAAATTAGCAACATTTGCAATATCTTCTTCAGTTTGTGAAATATAATCTTTTACATCTTCTGTTGTTTTTAGTTTTTTGCTTACAATAAGTCTAATTTCATTAGAATATCGTTCTATTTTTCTTACTTCTTGTTTCATTTCTGGAGATAGTGGCTGATAGTTTTCTCGTTTGGGTAATAGTCCTAATAGATGAAATAATAGTAAAAATAGTACATCAATTCCACTTATTTTACTTATATCTTTGAATTTACCTTTATATTTATAAACTTTATATTTTTGTTTTTTCTTTTTAGGGTGTATAAATTCCATATATCTATTTTGATAATAATATGGATTGTGCTCAACTTTGTTTGCAATATTCTTTGGCAAATATTGTTCTCCTAAATTATACATTCTTACTGCTTTTTTATCATTTATTGAACGAATTGTTGGATATTTTCTATTATAATCATCATTTATAATATAACCTTTTTTAATCATTATCTTTTTAAATTGTCCATAATTTATACACATTTCCATTGTTTCATCAATAGCTTGTCTTATTACATTATACTTCGTTGGCTCTCCTCGCTTTTCTGCAAAATATATACTTCTTGGTGTTTTTCCTGTTGGCTTTTCAATAACAGTTAATCCATATTCTTTACATAGTTCATCTGATAACTCTCTGAAATGATAATATGCTCCTTTGTTACAATTAAACTTCTTTCCTGTAAACATATTAACTGAATTTACAACAAAATGATTATGATATGTGCCAGTATTAAAGTGTGTTGCAACTACTACTTGATATTCACTCCACATCTTTTCTGCCAGTTCTACTCCAATTTTATGTGCAAGTTCTGGGGAAACTTCGCCAGTTTTAAAACTTTGATATGCATGATATGCTATATTTCCTGTGCATTTATTGTTTTTGATAAACTAAAAGTGGGCCAAAAAATTACGATTTTGTAATTGAAAAATGGGCCACTTTTAAAAAGCTC
>CALXVE010000004.1 GCA_944391885.1 uncultured Clostridia bacterium
ATGATGAGAAATTTTGATGCAGACAATTTTATTGATAGATTACAAAGTAATTGCAGATTAATTGAAATAAAAGAATTTGAAGCAGATGAAGTAATTACAACTTTTCTATCTAGAAGAAATCAATTTTGTGTACTGTTAGAAGGAAAAGCACAGCTAATTACTTATGATAAAGATGGTAACAGAAAAATTTTGTATTATTACACAAAAAATGATGTTTTTGGTGAGCCACTTTTTAAAGTATATATGGATAGAGAATTATTTGTTTTAGCTAGAGAAAAATGTAAAGTTTTATTTTATCCTTATGATGCTGCTGAAAATTGCACAGAGGATTGTTTGTATCATATTGAAATATTAAAAAATTTACCTGACCTTATATTTTCTAGCATAGCCAAACAAAATTTTAGGATGCTTTTACTTACTAATAAAAGTGTAAGAGATAAACTACTTACATATTTTCAAATTCTATCAACTGAAAACCATAGCAAAAGTTTTGAATTACCTCTTTCTTTAACTGATTTATCTGATTATTTAATGATTGAAAGAACTGCTATGATGAGGGAACTTAAAAGGTTAAAAGATGAAAAAATTATAAAAAAGAATAAGAATAAGATTACATTAATTTAAATATTATAATGTATAAATAAAGCATTAGACACTTTCTTTTGAGATTTTTAAGGCCTTACGTGGGCGACCATTGTGACAGCTGTTCGAGGCATTTATGCCGAGTTACAGATGTCCAAAAGGGGAAAGGTTTTAAAAATCGAAAAAGAAAGTTCTAATGCTTTTAATATAATAAATTTTTATTTTTAATAACAATTAAATCCACTCACCGTATTTTTTAACATATATTTTCTTTGCAAACATTGCTAGTATACAATATAGGAAAGTTACTGCAAATATTAATGCTATATACTTAATATCAATTGGTACTAAACCAATTAATGCACCTACCGGTGTAAATGGTACCACTATTCCAATAATTATTAATGATATTGATGAAATATATACCATCTTATGTGCATTACTTTGTATAAATGGAATTTTTGCAGTTCTAATAATATGCATCCCTACTAAATTTGAAACTATACTATAAGTAAACCAAATTGTTTGGAAAATTGCTGCTTCTCTTACTCCAAATACAAACCATAATGAAGCAAATACTACTAAGTCAAATATTGAGCTAACAGGTCCCATAAATAACATAAAGTTTTTCAAACTCTTTATATCTAATTTTTTCGGCTTTTGCACAATTTCTTTATCAACAGTATCAAAAGGAAGTGTCATTTGCCCAAAATCATATAAAAGACCTTCTACTAATAGCTGTATAGGTGTTTCTGGTAAAAATGGCAATGCTACACTTGCAACTATTACAGAAAGCACCTCTCCAAAGTTAAAACTTGTTGATAATTTAATATATTTCATTAAATTTACGAAAGTTTTTCTCCCCTCTTCAACACCATCTAATAAAACATTTAAATCTTTTTCTAGTAAGATTATATCTGCGGATTCTTTAGCAATATCTACTGCAGTATCAACAGAAATTCCAACATCTGCTTTCATAAGTGACGGGCTATCATTTATACCATCACCCATATAGCCAACAACATTGTTGTCTTCTTTTAGTAATCTAACAACTCTAGCTTTTTGAATTGGTGAAAGTTTGGCAAAAATATTATTTTTTCTAATTACTTTAATTGCAGCTGTGTCTGATAATTTATCCAACTCATTTCCTAATATAATTGCTTTTGAATTAATACCAACTTTATCACATATGCATTTTGTCACCTCTGCATTATCACCTGTTAAAACTATAACACGGATTCCAAATTTGTTCATCCTCTCTACAGCTTCTTTTGCACTTTCTTTTGGTGGGTCTAAAAATCCAATAAATCCAATCATAATCATATTGTTTTCATCATTTACTGTAAAATCATAGTTTGGCTCTTTGCTATATTTTTTACAAACCGCAATTACTCTTAATCCCTGCTTATTTAGTTCTTTACTAACTCTTTGTATATTCTGCTTTATCTCTCTAGTCAAAGGAGAAATTTCTCCCTTGTATTCTACTTGTGAAGAAATATTTAAAATTTCTTCAACAGCACCTTTTGTAATTAATTCATCTTTACCAGCTGGATTTTTTACTGCAACAGATAAACGTCTACGTGCAAAATCAAATGGTATTTCATCTAATTTTATATATTCTTTAGTTTGCTCAACCATATTATATTCTTTAGCACGCTTTATTATAGCTTCATCTATATTACTTCTTAGCCCTGTTTGTAAACTGGAATTTAAGTATGCATATTTTAAAACCCCTATATCTTCGTCTCCTTTAATGTCTAAGTATTTTTCCAGAACAATTTTATCTTCTGTTAATGTGCCAGTCTTATCCGTACATAAAATATTCATAGCACCAAAGTTTTGTATTGCATCTAGCTTTTTTATAATTGTCTTTTTCTTAGACATTTTTACTGCACCTTTTGATAAACATGATGATAATATGACAGGAAGAAGCAGTGGCGTTATAGCAATTGCAATTGCTACTGCAAATGTAAAAGCTGTTACTATACTATGTTTTGAAAAATTAAGTATAAAAACAATTGGAATAATTATAAGCATAAATCTAATTAATAATTTGCTAATACTTTCAATTCCTTTTTGAAATGCAGTTTTAGGTTTTCCTGTATTTAATGTATGTGCAATTTTTCCAAAATAAGTTGAATCTGCAGTTTTTATAACAACACCTTTTGCACTACCAGAAACAACATTTGTACCCATAAAGCAAATGGTATCTAAATCTGATATGTTTTCCAGTTCTCCACCTTGGATTTGCGTTTCTGGAACTTTTTTTACAGAATCTGATTCTCCTGTTAGTGAAGATTGTCCAACATATAAATCTGTTGCTTCAATAATCCTTAAATCCGCAGGAATCATACTTCCAGCAGAAAGAACAACAATATCCCCTAAAGCCACCTCTTTTATTGGTATCTGAGTTTCTTTTCCATCTCTCAAAACATGGCAAGTTGTTGCCACCAGTTCCTTTAATTCATTTGCAGCTTTGTTAGAACGGTATTCTTCAATAAAATCTAATAATGTACTTACAGTAACTAATACTGCAATTACTAATATATTTGCATAACTTGGTTCTTCTGGAAGTATTACATCTGTATAACAGAGTAACAAAGTTATACCCAATAGAATTATATTAAATGGTGTAAATAAGCTTTCAAAGAAATAATTATACCATCTTTTTGGTTTTGATTGCTTGATAATATTGGGACCTAATTGTTTCACCCTATATTCAGCTTCTTTTTGAGTTAATCCATTTTCATTTATTTTATATTTTTCCAAAAAATCTTTTTTAGATAATAAACACTCATTTTTATACATTTCAGAAATATTAACTTCTTCTTTTGCTTTTGTCATTATTTTATCCTCCGTGTTTTTTTATCAAAGCACATCTTTTATTGCTTCTGCAATAATTTTGTTAACATCTGCTATCATTACATTAAATTTTATTTCTAAATCAAAATATTTTTTTATATTTTCATCAGATATTAAAGTGGCATACATTTCTTCTAATTTTTTATTTTTTTCTTCATCTTTTGCTTCACCTGTATATGCCATTAATTGAACTTCATATCTTAATTTCTCAAAGTCTTCTACTTTTTGTTTTTTATCTTGATTATTATGAATTTCATCTTTTAATTTTTTATATTCCTTATACTCCTCAGATTCTCTTATTTCTTGTGCTAATCTATTTGCAGTATCATATACTTGCATTTTAGTTCCTCCTTGTTTTTGCTTCTTAGAGAAGCGTCCCTTAGTCACCCTATTTTAGGTGACTCGGACCCGTCCCAAATTAAGCATATGCATGCCTTTTCTTAAAGCTAAGTAGATTTGTAATTTCAGTTTCATTATTTTTAGCCTTAGATGCTTTTTTAGAATTTTCTTGTTCAATTTCTTGTCTTTGTTTTTCTGCAACTGTTTTACAAATTGCCTTTTCATAAATATAGTGTGTATCTTGCGCAATCTTAGTCCAATTAAATTCTTCTTTTACCTTTTGCTTAGCTTTCTTCGCTACATTGGTTGCTAATTGTTGGTCATATAACAAATTAAGTACAGAATCTGCAATAGAATTTGGATTTCCAGCATAACTTTTCATACCATTTATTCCATGGTCTATAATCTCATTTAATCCTCCAACATCTGATACTACTGTTGGAACTCCTGCAAGCATTGCCTCTAATGCCACAATTCCAAATGGTTCATATGTGCTTGGGAATACCGCTACATCAGCACATTTATATATCTTTTGTACTTGTTTTGAATTTAAGTATCCTGTAAAATATACTTTATTTGCTATTCCCATATGTTCAGCTTGTACTTTTAGTTCATCTAACATTCCGCCTTTTCCTGCTATTACTAACTTCGTGTCATGGTAACCATTTAAAATTTTTGGCATTGCAGAAATTAAATGCTGAATTCCTTTTTCATAAACTAATCTACCTACATATAAAATTATTTTTTCATTATCCATTGCATATTGTCTTCTAAAATCATAATCTCTTTCTATACCATTAAAATTAGTTAAATTAATTCCGTTTGGAATAACATTAATTTTGTCAAAAGGAAGACCAAATAAACCTTGAACATGATTTTTCATAAAATTGCTATTTACAATAACTTCTGTTGATTCATATGTTAATAGCCACTCTGTATCATTTATATACCTTTGTGTTTCATCATGAATTCCAGAATTTCTACCAGCTTCAGTAGCATGGATTGTAGCAACTAAAGGTATGTTAAAAGCTTGTTTTAATGTTTTTGCACTTGTAGCAACTAGCCAATCATGTGCATGTATAACATCAAATTTTCCTTTTTCGTTTATTATTTGCGTAGCTTTTGAAGTTAAATTAAAGTTTAGTTGTAAAACCCACTCAATAAAATTTGTAGGGTGTATCATATAATTTTCAACTCTATAAACTTCCACCCCTTTGTCATTTTCATATTCTGGTAAATCATTTTCTTTGTATGTTACTACTGTAACCTCATGACCATCTTTAATTAATCTATGTGATAGGTCATGTACAACTCTTGCAATTCCCCCAACGATTCTTGGTGGATATTCCCATGTTAACATTAATATTTTCATTGCAGATAAGCCCCTTTCTCCGCTTTTTCTTTTGGTTTTTTAAAATATATTTTTCTCCTATGAATTTAATTTTATTTTATACAATTTTTAGACAAAAGTAAACAGTTTTTTATTAAAAAATATAAATTATTTTTAAGGAGACATTATGATGAACAGTATCTGCACAATATGGCTTCTAAGCCTATATTTAAGTCTATAAGTCCTATTTTATAGTTTGAATCTAGGTTTATAAGTTCTTCTAAGATTTTTCTTAGTTCTTGCTTTGTAAAATATTTTGCTTGTTTTTTATATTTTGTTACTAAAAATAGTTGGTTTGGTTTCAAGTCTAAAGCACTTGCTATGTTTTGGTTTTCCGCTTCTGCAATTTTTATAATATATAGTTTTTTAAAGTGGTTATATAATGTTACTAGTATTTTTTGTGCTGGCTCTTTGTTAGAAAGTAGTCCTTTGTATGTTTCTAATGCTTTTCCGAGTTTGTTTTTCTCCTAAGCTATCTGTTAAATCAAATATAATGGCTTGGATTTGTTTTATACAAAGCTTATCTATATCTTCTTTTGTTATATTTCCGCCTTCACCTTTATATTCTATTAATTTTCTAATTTCATTTATTAAATCCTGCATACTTGTGCCACAGCACTCAACTAGGTATTTTGCACTGTTATCATCTATAGTAACTTTATATGCCATTGCAATTTTTTTTAAGTTTTGTATTAAATCTGGCAATTTTAATTGTGTAAATTCTTTTACCTCTCCAATTTTTTCAATGGTTTTGTATAAATCATTTTTTTCTGCTGTTTCTTCTATAAATATAAGTTCTACTGTTTCATTAATTATTTTAATATTGTCTTCTAAATATTCTGATATTTTTTCTGTTAATGGCAATTTTTCAGTTTTGGCAGTTTTCTTGGTTTTCTTTTCTTTCTTAAAAAGTCCTGTATTTTTAGCTAAAATTAGTTTTTTAGGAAAGCCAAATGCAGGTGTTTCTATATCAGAAATTAGTTCTTCTACGTTTTTATCTTCTATTTTACTATAGTTTATCCCCTGAACTATCTCTCCATAATCTTTTTTTAGTCTTTTTACTTTTGTTTCTAATAAATATGTTTCTTCACCATAAAATAAATATACTGCCATCATCTTTCTCCTTTTGTCAGTTAAGCTAACGTCTCAAAACTTACAAACTAAAGTTTTTCTGCAAATTTTGCAGAGTGTGCATGGCAAATTGCTGCTGCCATGCTGTCTGTAGTGTCATCTAGTTTAGGTAGTTTTTCCACACCTAAAATTGCTTTTACCATTTTTTGTACCTGTATTTTATCTGCCCTTCCATAGCCAACAACTGCTTGCTTAATTTGCAGTGGTGTATATTCAAACGTAGGTACTCCTTTTCTACAGCCCACAACTAGTATAACTCCCCTTGCTTGTGCTACATTAATTGCAGTTTTGGCATTGTTATTAAAAAATAATTCCTCAACTGAAATTGCATCTGGTTTATATGTATCTATAATCTGCTCTAAATCATTGTTTAGTTTTAATAATCTTAAGGGAAATGATTCTCCTGCTTTTGTTAAAATCGCGCCCGATGTTATTAATTTAAATTTATTTCCAATATAGTCTATTATACTATACCCTGTTATTGCAAATCCTGGGTCAATCCCTAAAATTCTCACGTCTCATCCCTCACATCTCATTGCTCTTGATAATAATTCTAAATATTTCTGCTACAGACCACCCTTGTGCAAAGCATCCCTTTGCTTCATATGGTTTTGCAGAATCATATATTTCACTAATGCTTCCAACTGTAGAACGCTCGTACATTTCTTTTGTAAATGTGTTTTTAATTTGCTCTACTAGCTTTTTGTATTGCTCTTGATATTGTTTTTTCTTTGTTTTATTTTTTTCTGCTTTCATAACTGCAAGCAAGCTATCTACATAAATTCCTAATAGCCATGGCCAGGTGATTCCTTGGTGATAAGACATATCACGTTTTATAACATCACCTTCGTAAATTTCTCTATACCCTGGTTCACCTTTTGCTAATGTTTTAAGTCCATATGGTGTTAATAGTTTTTTAGTAGTGGTTTCTAATACTTGTTTTGCAATTTCTGAACCCGGATTAATTACTGGATAATATAACCCAATTGCAAATAATTGGTTTGGTCTAATTTTACTATCTCCTACTAGGTCATTTAAGCATTTTCTTTTTTTGTTATAAAATTTTTCTTGAAAACTTTTTTGGCATTTTTTTGCCAAACTTGTGTATTTTGTTTCCAGGTCTTTTTCTTTATATAATTTTGCAAAATCTGCCATTATTCTAAGTGCATTATACCACAATGCATTTATTTCTACTGCTTTACCATTTCTTGGTGTTACAACTTTATCACCAATTTTTGCATCCATCCATGTATTTTGTATATATGGTGTACCTGATGATAATAGCCCATCTTCTGGGTCCATATGTATATTGTTTCCATCTAAGTCAATTCCTGTTATATATGCTTCCATAACTTTTTTAAGCACATCATATAAATGGCTTTTTAAAAGCTCATAATCATGTGTATATGCTAGATATTTTCTAACCTGCTCAAATAAAAGTAGTGATGCATCAACACTGTTATATAATGGTCTATTATCATATCCAGAATAACCATTTGGAACTAGTCCATATTTTATATCTCTAATACATGTTAAAAGTACCTCTTTTGCCACTTTAAATCTTCTTGGTATTAATAGCAAACCTTCAAATGAAATCAATGCATCCCTTCCCCAGTCTAAAAACCATGGGTAACCTGCTATTAATGTATATAGTGCAAAAGATGGTCTATACACTACAAAGTTATCTGAACTGATTATATAATTTTTTATAAGTTCTTTATATTCATCAGTATATTGCCCTTTAGGGTCTAATAAAAATGAATCATATAATTCGCTAGTAATACGTATTATTTCTTGATTAATCAAATTTCTTCCGTCTAGTTCTTCAATGTTTTCTTCTAGTGAAAAAATAAATGTTACATATTTTTCTTCATTAGCTCTTAACTTTACAACATAACTTCCAGGAACACTTAGGTTTTCCTCACAGTCCAAACCTCTTTTTTCTTCTTCAACATAATACATGTTTCTAAATTCATCATTTACGTGTTCTTTGTAAATTCCATCTGATATGTAAAAATATATTGGTCTTTGTGCTTGGTCATTTATTACTACTTTTACTTTTCTATCTTTCACTTCTTGTCTTAAATTAAATGTAGCATTTGGTGTTGTTGCATGGAAATCCCTGCAATGTATAATTGGAGTTACTGTTAATTTTGTTCTTTTTTCATTGTTTTGAATATGGTATAAAATACAAACTGTATTTTTTCCATGGTCCATACAAATGAATTTTTTAATTGTAGCACCATCCACCTGATATGTAAAAATTGGTATATATTCTTTTTCAAATTTAACTAGGTTTTTATATCCTTCTGATATATAGTTTCTACAGATATTTGAATAAAGCGGGTATTCCACTCCTTCGCTTTCAAAACTTTCATCCACTTTAGAAAGGATTAAATGTCTACGCCCCGGCGGAGTAAATGGTGCAACAAGTAATCCATGGTATTTTCTTGTATTTATACCTAAAATAGTCGAACTACAATATCCACCAATTCCATTTGTAATTATCCAATCCTTTTTTATTCCATTTTCTAATTTTAGTTGTTCTTTTTCGTATTTCATTTGTAATCCTCCAATATCATTAGTATTTAATTTTCACTACACTTTTTTAGTTTTTTTCATGCTTAGCTTTTTTATTATTTTTCTTTTTTGTTTTATTTTTTGAATTATTTTTTGTTTTTTCCTCTTTTTTAGGTTCTTTGTTTTTATTTTCTTTTTTCGTGTTTTGCTTTTTTATAACTTCTTTTTCCGCTTCTTCGACAGGAATTCCAGATTTTACTTTCATCTTGATTTCAGACTCTTGTATAGATTCAATTCTCTCTCTATATTTTTTCTGAAATTTGCTTTCTCCTCTTTCTTTCTTCTTTTTAGTTCTTCTAAAATTATCGTTTCTGCTACTTTCTTTTAAAGCCTTTTTAGCATTTTTAAGTCTATCATTTAATAGAACATATTTTGTATCATTTTGCATATCTTTAAATTTTAGGTCATCACAAATAAGCTGAATTATTGAAGCTGCAATCGCTTCTGGATTGTGCCTAATAAAATCATCTTGCACATGCGAAATTTCTCTTTGCATTAAGTAAATGCCTTGTTCCTTTGCCACGCTAGTATCAATTTCAACTAAATCCTGCCCTTGCATATTATATTTTCTAATATATTCCGGCACTAGTTCTCCAGTATCATAAATGCAATATTCTATTACTCCTTTTCCTGCATGTTCTATAATTGCCTTAATATGGTCTGACAATGTAAAATTATCTGTTTGTCCGGGGTTCTGTCATTAAATTACTCACATAAATTTTAAATGCTTTACTTTCTCTTATCGCTTTTGCTACTCCTTGTACCAATAAATTTGGAATAACATTTGTATAAAGGCTACCTGGTCCAATAACAATGGCATCTGCTTCTTCAATAGCTTTTAATACACCGGGCGCAACTTTGCAGTTAGTTGGATTTATAAAAATCCTACTGATTTTACTTGTTTTTGTTGTTACTGCTTCTGCAATTTTATCCCTGCTTTCAACTACAGTTCCATCTTCTAGTTCAGCACATATTTGTATTGGCTCCAATGTTACAGGAAGCACCTTTCCTGTAATTTTGAATATTTCACTTGCTTCAACAACAGATTTTGTAAGGTCTCCACCCATAAAATCTTTCATCCCAAGTAAAGCAATATCTCCCAATGATAAATCTCTTAAGCTAGCTTCACGGAAGTTATAGTTCATAAATTTTTCCATTTCCACTTCATTATCAGATAGTGCAACTATACTTTCCTTTATATCATCTAATGGCATAGTTTTTAATATTCTTCTTGATTCTGGAATAATTTCTCCATAATCTGAAACTGTAACTATTGCTGTTAAATTATCTGTGTATTCTTTTAAGCCTTTTAGTACAGAATTAAGTCCTGTTCCCCCGCCAATTGCTACTATTTTTGGTCCTTGGTCATAAACCTTTTTATTATATATCAAACTTTTAACATTAACATTTTCATCATCCAGCCTTGCATCAGTCTCCTGCACAAAAAGCTCTAATGTTCTTTTTTGAATATGTATTATTCCAATAATTACGAATAAAAAGCCTACTACAAAGCAAGCAATATATCCTGCAAGTGGCAAAAAGTCTAATCTTCCACCTTCTCCTCCAACTAATATTCTTGATAATCCAAAAAATGCTATTATCATCCCTAGTAATATTAAAAACATCCATCTTTTCATTTTTGTTCCGGCTCTAAACCATCTAAAAAAACCTTTCATTATTGTTCCAAATCCTTTCTAACTTCCTAACTTCCAACCTCTAACCTCTAACCTCTAGCAAAGTATTTCTATTTCTAATTCAATTTGTTTTCCTGTTTTTTCTAGAACTGTCTTTTTAACATGTTCTATTACAGCCATAACATCTTTTGCAGTTGCATTACCTTTATTTATCACAAAACCTGCATGCAATGTAGAAACTTCTGCATCACCAACTGAATAGCCTTTTAAATTACACTCATCTATTAATTTTGCCGTTATAAAATCTGCGCCTCTTTTAAAAGTACTACCTGCAGAAGGAAAATTAATTGGTTGTTTTTCTCTTCTGCTTTTTGCATATTCATCTATTTTTTCCTTAATTTCTTGTTTATTACCATAAGGAAGTTCTAATTCTGCGTTTACAATAATCCATGTTTTATCAAAGAAAACACTATGGCGATAAGAAAAATCGCACTCTTTATTTGATAAACGTTGTAAATTTCCATTTTCATCTATGCATGTAACATTTTTTATGCAATCTTTCATTTCTGCACCATAGGCTCCAGCGTTCATCCTAATTGCTCCACCCATGGTTCCTGGAATTCCACTTGCAAACTCAAATCCCGCAATTTCTTCATTTAATAATGAATATGCAACTTTCCCAAGTGGTTCTCCTGCGCCTACTGTAATTATAGCGCTCTCTTTTTCCTTTTTTATATCAATTCCAGGTATGCTAATTTTAAGCACAACACCTCTAATTCCTTCATCAGATACTAGTACATTGCTTCCATTGCCCAGTATTGTAAGTTTAACATCATTTTCTTTTGCCAATTTCAAAACTGTTAAAATTTCATCATTTTTTTTAGCAGTTATAAATATATCTGCATTTCCACCAATTTTAAAGTTTGTATGCTTTTTCATGGGTTCATCAAGTTTAACTTGTTTCTCTGGTAGTTTTTTAACTAAAATTTCATATATCTGATTTTTTTTCAATCTCCTACCTCCTAAATATATTTTATTATTTTATCTAGTTTTTTCTCCACTTCTTGTATTTTTCCATTGTTAACAATAACATATTTGCTTCTTGTAGTGTAAAACTCATTTGTTTTTTGTGCCTTTAGCCTTGCAATTGCTTGCTCTTTTGTAATCCCATCTCTTTTTATTATCCTTTCTATTTGTAAGCCTATGTTATCTGAAATTACAGCTATTACAAACTCGCACATGCTATCTAATTTTGCCTCAAAAAGTAATGGTGCATCTATTGCTATTATTTTTTCATTATCTAATTTTTGTAATTCCTGTTCTATTTTTTCTTTAATATATTTAAGTGTACAGTTATTTAAAATTTCTCTTTTTTCCTCGCTACCATATATAATCTTAGCTAGTTTTTTTCTATCTAGTTCTCCATTTTTTAACAATATTCCTTTTCCAAACTTTTCTACAATTTCTTCTAAATACACAGTTCCTTTTCTAGATAATTCTTTAGAAATTTTATCAGCATCTATAATTCTAGCATTATATTTATTTTTTAGTATTTCACATACTGTGCTTTTGCCTGCACCTGAACTCCCAGTAATTCCTATAATCATTTACGTTTGGCTCCTTTTATATCATCCATAGTAACAATTTTATTTGTATAGTCCAAATTTGCCCATGAATCTTTTTCATATCCTAATGTATACACATTTGTTGCATAAATATCCATTTTAAGCATTTCTTTTAATTGCCTATTTTTACTTGTCTCCATAAATTTTTTGACAGAAGTAACTAAATTTAGCTTTGGATTTTTAATCATTGATTCTGATATTAGCTGTTTTCCTTTTTCTGTAAAACCTAATACTCGTATATATGGCGTAATTTTTTTTGAAGTATCCATCATTTTTTTTGTAATTCCTAGTAATGTATAAATCAAAATTCTTTGAATTCTGGTTTGTGTATATCTTTTTGATTTTATAATATTTACCAAGTCTATAATATTATTACATGAATCTGCAGCATTTTTTATTACATTTTCCAGTCCTTCTGAAACATCTGGAAGTTCCTTAATTTCTTGTGTTGACATAGTTCTTAATTTATATAAAATCTCAGCTTGGAATTTTGATAAATCCAATACATAATGCCCTTTTTGTAGTTCTTGTGCTAATAATATATATGAAGAATGTGGAATTACTTTCATAATGTCATTAAATTGTCTATTTATAATCATCTTTCGAATAGCTGTTGCACTCGCAAAATCATCTACAATAAAATTATCATGATAATATACTTTTTCTCTTTGTATTCCAATTGGTTTTAATGGACTTTTTAGTTTTTTCATTGCTTTTAAGTACTCTATACCAAGTATATTATTAGAACCTGCTAAAACATTTGCATACTTTTTTATATCATTTAGATACATCATAAGTGCACTTTCTCTTGCTTTTGGATATGAAACTCCTTTACCTAATTCATGGTTTAGCATTGTTATATATTCTTTTGGTTCTTGGTAAAGAACATTTGCAATATTATTTAATATTGATATCTCCTTTGTTTCCATTCCAAAAGAAACACTATCTACTACTCCTAATTCATCTAAAATTTTAATAGCACCTTCAGCAAAATTCTCTGCACTTGAAGTTGAATATATAGTTGGTAATTCTATAACTAAATCTGCACCATTTGCTATAGCCATTTTTGTTTTAGTCCATTTATCTATAATTGATGTGTTGCCTCTTTGCACAAAGTTACCTGAAATAACGCAAACTATATAGTCTGAATTATCTTGAGCTATAGATTGTTTAATATGGTATAGATGTCCATTATGAAATGGATTATATTCAGCTATTATTCCAAGTACTCTTGCCAAGTAGTACACCCCCTTATTTAATTTCACTTGAAGATTTTTAATTATATTGATATAATATCATAAAATATTTTAATTTACAATGTTTAAAGGAGAAATATTATGGATAATGTTACAATTTATACAGATGGTGCTTGTAGTGGTAATCCTGGTCCTGGTGGATGGGGGGCTATTTTAATGTTTGGCAAAAATAAAAAAGAAATTTCCGGTGGCAAAAAAGATACAACAAATAATATAATGGAATTAACTGCAGTTATTGAAGCTTTAAAATTATTAAAACGTCCTTGCAATGTTGAGTTATATAGTGATAGTGCATATGTAGTAAATGCTTTTTTGCAAAATTGGATTTGGGGTTGGATTAAAAAAGGCTGGATTAATTCTAATAAAGAAGAAGTGAAAAATAAAGAACTCTGGCAAGAATTAGTTAACTTAACCAAAGTTCATAATGTTACTTTTCATAAAGTAAAAGGTCATAGTGATAATGAATTTAATAACCGTTGTGATGAACTTGCTAGAAAAGCAATTAAGGAATTGTAATTAAGGTTTTCCGTTTATTCAAAACTTAGGGTGCTATTTTATTTGAAATAGCACCCTAATATTTTAGATTTTTTAATCATGTTGTGATGTATTACCATGTGAGCAATATGAATGTGATCTTTTTTTGTTCCTCCTTAATTTTTTACTTATTTTCAATATTTTTATATTGCCATTCTTTTAATTTATTAATTTTTTGTCTTTTTTCTCCAATATTTGTTTTTTCTTTTGTATTCTTTATTTTCGTTGCTTGAACAACTATTATTTAACTTGTGTTTATCACCTCTTTTTGCACACAAAAAGGACAGGCTATTTTTTTACATAGTCCATCCTTTAATCTTTTATATTTTATATACATTTTTTGCACTAAAACAAAAGCTAGTTTTTTGCTAGACTTTTTAGTAATCTGTTTGTATTCAAGACCGTTTAATAAAAGAGTATCCTTTTTTTCTAAAATGCTCTTCTTTGAACCGCCTTGCAATTTTCCTCTTATATAATGATACTTGTGTGTATACGGCTTCAGGGTTTCAGCCTTTACCATCTTTTGTTTTTCTCCTTTTTTGATAATTATTAATAACTTCTATTTTGAGTTTAAGTTATTATTTACAAACACTATTTTATTCTATTTTAATTTATTTGTATGTAAAAATCAATATACAGGAGTTAACTGTAATGCAAATTTAATATTTTTGTCACATTTTTGTAATATTCTTTTTTCTTCCATTCTTCACTCTCTTAGAAGTACCATCTATACCTTTTTTTACACTTTTTTTAACTTCTCCCGCTTTCTGCGTAATTCCTTCTTTCATGTCATTTACGTACTCATTAAAATCTTCCTTCATTTCATTAGCTTTGTTTGCAATATCTTCTTTCATCTCATTTGTTTTTTGTTTTATTATCTCACTTTTTTCTTTTAATATAGCTGTTAGTTTTGGGAATGCATTAACTAATCTTCTATTTAAAATAGATTTGTCTTTTAGAAATTCTTTTACCTTTTGTGATATTTCTTCTGTGTTATCCTTTGGATTTTCCTTATCAAGCTTGGTAGTAGCTGAGCGTACATTTGAAATTACTTTCAAAGAAACTAGATTGTCTGCTATAAAAAGTACTAATACTGCAATTGCTATAATATTCAAAATACTTTCTTGTACTTTGCTTAAATTATCAAAAATAAATGGATTTACTAAATAAATTAGTATTAATCCCAAAATTCCAAAAGGTATAATTGTTTCTAGGCATACCCTACCATTTATATTATATTTATTTTCGCTATAATCCCACCATCTTGCATGAAAAAGTTTTTCCATTATATAACTTGTAGCATATTCCAAAATTCCGCAAATTAAAATTGCCATGCTAAATAGTGCAACTGGGTGTTCTTCTAGCCCAGTTAAGCACCATGTTATTAATAGTCCACCACAGCCATAAATTGGGCAATATGGACCTATTAAAAATCCTCTGTCAGCAAATTTATGTTTTTGGATTAGTTGCAAAGTTACTTCCATAATCCACCCGCAAATTGATATTATTATAAAATATAGAAAATAAGTTGCTATGCTATATTCCATTAGTTTCTCCCCTTAATTTATTTAATCGCTTTCATTGCTTCATCTGTAATTTTATCTTTATCGAATTTTCGCATAATTAAAACTGCTATTGCAACAATAGCAAATGTTGTCCCATAAATCATTAAGCTAAACTCCCAATTTCCTTCTAGTAAACTTGCCCCTGCCCATGTAGAAGAAATAACAGAAGGAAATCTTGCAAGTGAAGAAATAACAATAAACTCTAGCGGTCTAATTGGAAGTAATGCTGCTATATATGTTAATAAGTCCTTTGGTGTTCCAGGTATAAAAAATAGAATAAATATAATGAAACGTATGGTTTTTGGATTTTGAAATATTTTGCTTTTCTCTATTTTTTCTATCTTTTCTTTACTTACAAAATCATAAATAAATTTTCTACCAAGCTTATGTACTAACAAATATATAAAAGCAGTAATAATCATTGAAGCTATCATGATAAATACTGTTCCCCATATTTCTCCATAGCAAATACCTGCTAGTATTTCAATTGGTTCACCTGGTATTATAAATAAAAATATTTGTGCAAATTGCAATCCAAATAGCATTAAAATACCTAAAAATCCAGAACTACTAATTTTCTCTTTAAAAGCTTCTTGACCTTCTACTGTATTCAGTTCTGATATTAAAGGTATCAAATATATAGTTACTCCTATCATAATTGCTATTACTGCTATCAATAATATTATTTTAAAAATTTTAGTTCTTTTATTCATTTAATTTCTTGTCCCTTTTCGCTTAATGGTAGAATTATACAATATTTTGCTGTAAAATAAAAGTATTTTTATTAATTTAATATTTTCTTAATATTTATAGAACATATAAAACAATGCATAAAAAGTGTAATAAACTACCAACAAAAATGCAAAGGTGGAAAACAAAATGCATGTATTTATGTTTTTTGCCCACGCCATATAAAATAGCACCAATTGTATATACAATGCCACCAATTAGTAATAGCAAAAATCCGGCTAATCCTAGCAATTGTGGTAAAATGTTAATTTTAAAAATTATGCACCATCCCATTACCAAATAGCAAATCATTGAAAATACCATATACTTTTTTAAATCTATGGCTGTAAATATTGTTCCTATTATTGCCATTGCCCATATGACTCCAAATATAACCCATCCAGTTGTAGCATCATAGTCTCTTAATGTGCATAATGCAAATGGTGTGTATGAGCCTGCAATTAAAAAATATATTGTGCAGTGGTCTAATACCTGCATTACTTTTTTACCCTTTACCTTTGGGCTCAAACCATGGTAAACACTTGACATTACATATAATAAAATCATAGATACGCCAAATATTGCTCCACCAACAATTCCATAAACATTGTTATGTATAGCTGCTACAACTACACATAAAACTAGAGCCACTATTCCCAATACTCCACCAACAATATGGCTAACCATATTAGAAATTTCTTCCCCTTTTGTATAATTTGGCAGTATTCTATCTGCTAACTTCGTTCTTGTCATTAATTTTCACCTCAATTAATTTTAAACTTTTTTTGTGAAATTTATTCTACTTGCTAACTATTTTTTAACCCTTTGTATTTAAAATATATTTGGTGCCATGAATATACTCTTTCTAATTCTGGCACTTCTAAATTTTGGTTCATAATTGATGTAAATAATAATGTTTTAATATTTCCTTCTTGCATTTTTTTGCAATGGCTAATACTATCATCTATAAATAAATCTATATTTGCTTTTTTTGCTACTTCCAGCTTATTTTGTGCATTCATAATGAGTTCATCATATGGAATATTATTATTTTCAAGCCACTTTCTTGTATAATTTTCTATTATTTTTCTATTAGGTAATACTTCATATCTTGAAGTTATAAATATAATATTATTTTTTTCTTTTTTAAGTTTTTTTATTATTTCTGGTGCATATGGCTTGGGGGTTGCTTTCGTAAGCATGTTTATGAAATATTTTTTCCAAAAAGAATTTCTTTGTTTTTCCGTCCAATGTGGATACATTGTTTCTATATAGTTATGATTATCTATTTTTCCATAATTTTCTAACTTTCCAGAGTTTCCTAATTTCTCTATATCAAATTTTTGAGAATCTGCAAATACTGATTCAAAAGAATTTGAAATTGTATCATCTATATCAATTCCAATGTTCATTATAACTTTCTCCTTTCACTTTTTGATTATATACATAAATACTTTAAAAATCAAGCATACTATTAATAATAAAATTATGTTTTTGTGGAGAAGCGTCCCTTAGTCACCCTATTTAGGGTGAGTGGGACCCGTCCCCAACCAAGATTTGACAATTTTATGTAATTAGTGGTATAATTATATAGTTGCAATGCATTTAAGAAAGGAGTAACTCTTATTATGTCAGATAAAAAAATTCATGTTTTCGGACATACTAATCCAGATACAGATTCTATATCTTGCGCTATTACTATGGCAAATTTGCAAAATGAAATAGGCAGAGAAGCACAAAGTTATCGTTTGGGAGATATTAATAGAGAAACAAAATATGCTCTAGATACTTTTGATTTAAAAGAACCTGATTTACTTTCTAATATAGATGATAACGCAAATGTTATAATGGTTGATAATAACGAGTTCACTCAGTGTGTACCCGGTATTGAAAATGCCCATATTCAAATGGTTGTGGATCACCATAGATTAAATTTACAAACAGTTGAACCTGTATATTGTATAGCAGAACCTGTCGGCTGTGCTTCTACAATTATGTACAAATTATATAAACAGGACGACGTAGATATTACTCCTAAAATGGCTGGAATGATGTTAAGTGCAATTATATCAGATACTTTAATGTTTAAATCTCCTACTTGCACAGAACAAGATAAAATTACCGCTGAAAGACTTGCTAAAATTGCCGGAATAAATTTATATGAATACGGCTACAAAATGTTAGAAGCTGGCACTGATATTAGTAACTATACAGCTGATGAAGTAATTAATATTGATTCAAAAGATTTTAAAAATAATGATATTAAAATAACTATCTCACAAATAAATACTTCAAACATGGATGAAGTTTTTAAGAGGAAAACCGAGTTGGAAAGAGCTATCGAAAAAAGAATTACTAATGAAAATACTGATTTGTTTGTATTTGTTATAACAGATATTTTGGAAGCAAGTTCGAAGGTAATTGTTTTAGGTAATAGAGTTGATATTTTTGAAAAGTCTTTTCATACAAAACTAATAGCAAATACTACCTATTTAAAAGGTGTGGTATCAAGAAAAAAACAAATTTTGCCTGCTTTAATAGATACTATGAATCAAAAAATTCAATTATAAAATTTACAAACTAGCGGGTATAATTTAGTGGTAGAATGTCATGCTTCCGACCTGATAGCGCGGGTTCGATTCCCGCTACCCGCTCCAAAGAATTTATATTTTTAAAAGTTTTTATAACTTCTTAAAAGTTCTTAAAATTACAAAACTATTGGAAAATCAAGTCTTTTTGATAATAAAAAAATCTTTGAACTTTTTAAAACTTCTTAAAAATTCTTTAAATTATAGAAAAACTACATTAAAATTACATTAAAATTCTAAAAATATTTACATTAAAAAACATATTTACATTAAAATTTTTTAATTATAAAAAAGCTAGTAGGATGCAATACTAGCTTTTCTTATATTGTAACTTTCAAAAACACTTAATGCAGAGATATAAGAGATATAAAAGAAGAAAAGAGCACGTATTTTCTATACGAAAGCATACTCTTTTCTAAAAGCAATGGATTATTTAATTATTTATATTATAACATATTTATATTAAAAAGTGTGTCGAAATGTGTCGAGTAAAAAAATTTATTTTAATTTTTGATTTACTATTTTTTGAATAGCATTATAATCATATCCTGCTGCAGTTAATCTATTTTTTCTGTCTGCTCCATTTCCCCACTTGCCTGCAATTACTTCATTAGCAATAGTTTCATTTGATTTTTTATTTGAACTGGTTGATTTTCCAGATAATTTATTATTAACTGCAGATTGAATTTCACTATAATTATATCCTGCATTTTGTAATCTCGTTTTTCTATCTTCTCCGTTGCCCCATTTTCCAGCAATTACCTCATTTACAATAGTATCAATAGATTTTTTATTTGAGGTTGTACTATTTGAAGATGCTACACCTAGCTTTTGATTTACTATTTTTTGAATAGCATTATAATCATATCCTGCTGCAATTAATCTATTTTTTCTATCATCTCCATTACCCCATTTACCTTGAATAACTTCTTCAGCAATGGTCTCATTTGATTTTTTATTTGATGATGTGCTTGAAGATGTTGTTGTACTTCCGCTTAATTTAGCATTTACTGTATCAGCTAATTCTTGAAATCTATTTTGCAAATATTTTCCGGGGCAGCTTGTAGCAGCAAACATATTGTGTCTTGTTAAGCTTCCATTTTTAGTTCCATCATATTTTAATGTAAAACCATATCTTTTACATATGTCAACACATAAATTAACTAGAGAATTCCATGCAACTTCAGATATTGGCCAGTCTCCTACTGTAGAACTATTAGACACTTCTATTGTAATTGCTTGGCAATCATTTGAAGATGAACTTGATGTCCATGCTCTATTATTTTCATCTACACAACCTACTATTCCACCGTCATTTCCAATACAATAATTTGCACTTGCCTGTCTATTTGGATTTTGGAAAAGTTTTGCACATTGTTCTCCACTTAAAATACCTGCCATATGATGTGGTGTTATTTTACATACTTTATAACCTTTTCTTCCTTGTGTATAGTTACTTGAAGATGCTAAAACTTTACTTCTAATCAAACTTGAAAATCCCATTATTCTTCGCCCTCCTCTTTACCATTTGATAATTCTTCTTCCATTTCTGGAGTTAAAATAATTTCTTCATCTTCCATAACTTTAATTCTCCTTTTTATTAATATTGATTAAATCAGCTATTCCACCTGCTCCCATTGTTGCTACTAAGCATAATACAATTGCTTGTAATAAGTTAGGTTCTATTCCTGTAAAATAGCATATTATAGCACTTATTACGCCGATTATAACGTTTTGAATTGGTATATACTTATTTGGTATACTATCAATGAAAATCTTTGTTATTGCACCGAAAATATAAGCAATAATAGCTATTACTATTACATATGTAATTTCCATTATAAGTTCCCCCCTTTCTACTTTATTATTTTTGTCGGTAATTCTAATAATTCCTCGTACATTTTCTTAACAGTACCATTTCCGCCTAGGTTCTCATACTGTCTAAACATTGCTTCTACGTTTTCTTTATCTAGTATACTCATTTCCTGTTTTGTTTCATACTCTCTATATCTTCGTACTAGTTCATTACGTAAAAGTGCCTGTACACCTTCCTCTATTGCTTTGTCTTTCTTTTTCTGTGTTTTTAGTTTTGTACTTAGAAAACCGATTAATGTACCTAATGCCAAAGGCACTATGTAATTTAATATTATTTGTAAAACATTTACTTCCATGTTTTTCTCCTTACTTCCATCTACCTATTGCGGTTACATAGACTTTGTTTAAATTTGTATATCCTGTCGCGTTTGCTGTAAAATCTTCTAATCCCAATAATTGAATTTCTACTGACGATTTTGTTAAATTACCATTTACTCGGCCAAACGCCAGTCTTGACCCACTAAACAATGTACCTGTTGTTATGCTTATCTGTATATTAGCATCTGCAAAGCTGACTGGGAAACTCCACACAGGTGCAGAACTTCTATATATAGAAATTCCTTGGACATTTGTGCTTAGAGTTTCTGAATTTAAAAATTTTTCTTTAGATAAAGTTGTTCTACATATCATTGTCCCGTCAGGGAACTTTATTGCTGTTCCATTTTCGTTTGTGATTGTTTCTATCTGCATATTTTTTATTTTTCTTAATATTTTGTTCAAGATTAGAGGCATACTCATATAGTATCACCTCTTTTCTTTTCACTTAATAAGTTACCTGTGTGTGTGTGTGTGTGTACAGCCTCAAGGCTTTCAAGGTTTTTGTCATGTTTTATTCCTCCTTGTTTCTTAATTTTTTGTGTAATATACAGTTACATATGCTGTATAATAACTTTTGTCCTCAGCTGTTACTAATGCTATGTTATAGCCTGATATAATACTCAACATAACACATGTTTGCAGATTGCGCGGGTCCATGTAAGGCAATGGCAAGTTATTACTGGCATCACTTGAATTTTTAGCAATTCCTTCAATTTTAATAATATTTACGTTAGATAAACTCAAAGAAACAGTTTTACTAGTTGCGTTAGGCAGATTTCCACAGTTTATTCTTTTTCTATATACTCTTTTACCGTCTATATATTCGTTTGTCGCTACTTCTTGTCCTGTTATAATTTTATTGCCATCTGCTATATTCTTTAAATTATTCAATATCTTCTTAATCACGAGTGACATTGCTATCACCCCTTTTCGCTAGAATATTACTCTCTCTTAGAGTATCAATGGTTTGCTGTTTCATGCTATCATTCCTTTCTTTTTTTATTTCCGTTTGCCGATTGCGATATAATCTGCTTTATAATTTAATTGCGATGAACTTGAATTAATTGCATACCAAAATACATTGAAATACGATGTGTTTACTGAGCTACTTCTGCATCCTAGTGAAATATCTGTACTAGACACGTCAAGTAAACTCAATTTCGGAGTTTCTACAAACGATATTGGGAAATTGATAGTAACTCCAGATGTTCTGTATCCACCGACAATCGCTACGCTGTGTCGTTCTAGCCAATGTTTGTGATATATGTCCACTACATATCATCGTTCCGTCACTAAATTTTATATAACTTCCGTTGTCGTTACTTCCACTCTCGATTATTTCTGCTATTTTTTCATTCAAATTCTTAATTGCTTGCATTTCATTCTTAGCTTGCATTATATTCACCCCTTACTACAAATTCTAATGTTTCTGTGAAGTCTTCAAAACCTTCTACGTCGCTCATATCTAAGTCACCAACATTGTCTAGGAATTGTATTGTGTTAGATACTTCACCTGCTGTTCCTACTTCGTTGTAGTCTTGTCCTAGTACCAACTTGGAACCACAATAGATAACATCTAAAACATCTGCCCCAACTTTATAGTAACATGGTATAGTTATATTAGTTTCTTTTTCATAAACTTCATTTATAACCATATTATATTTATGAGTAGCAATAGCATTATTATCAAAATAGTTCTTTATTTCGGAATAACCTTCCGCTCTATCATTTTCTGCTTGCTCTCTTAATTCTTCAGCTGCAATTCTATCATCTTCATTATCCTCTCTTGTTGTTTCATTTGTCTGTCTTGCCGTTTCATTTGAATTTCTTTGAGTTTCCGCTTCAATTCTAGATTCTTCGCTTGCTTCTCTATTTTCTTCACTTTTAGTCCTTTCTTCTTCATTTTGTTGCCTTTCCAATTCATTGCTTTTTCGCAATTCTTCATTTTGTTGTCTTGTTTTTTCTTCAGAAATTGCATTTTCTAATGTTTCTATGTAATTAGGAGTATTTTCACTTTTAACATTTTCTTTCGCACTTTTAGCTATTAAAACAGGAATTTGAAACGTAGAAACCATTTCAGAATTATTAGATATTTGTAATTCTATGTTAGCATTTCCATTTTGTCTGAGACAATTTTTTAGTAAATCAGCTTTTATTTCATTTTCTTCTATTGTGCACTCTTGATATACAATAGTATTATCTGGCTTTTCAAAAACTAAGCTTGCCTGTAGTCCTTCTAACGAAAAAGAAATTCCCTCATAAACAACTTTAAATATAATTTGCGTGTCATCAAATTGTTTTAATTTTATATGACTGTATTCTTGTACTGTAAAATCTATTGTCATTTCTATTTTTCTTTTCAAGTATTTACACCTCCTAACTCTTGTAACCTATAACATTTAAAATTGCTCTTCCAACACCTGTTCTTTGTGCAGCATTTGTGAAATTAGTTGGTAAATTACCAGAACATCTAATAACAAGTTTTTGATATCCGTTTTTTAAATGTTCTTTTATATCTATTGATGTTTTTGTCTCATATATTGCTCCACTATGTGTTGATGGAGTCCAACCATTTGAGCCAAATGCATTTGGAATTTCACTAGCACTTAGCGATTTTGTATACAAGTCAAAACTAGACAAATAACTTATATCAAATTTATAGTTTTGATTTCCTGTGGCTTTATATAATTTAATATTCCTTGCATATCCCCAACAATCATAATCCTTATCTAAAGACTGATCATATCCATACCATGCTACAGGTGTATGTTGTAATGTTACATAAGCATTTGTTATTATAAAATCAGATGGAATATAAACATCTAAAGTAACATCTCCATAAGTATATTCAATATTACTACTATTTCCATAATAATTAACAGAATATCCTAATAAATCAAATCCTTTATAATTTCCACTAGATATGTATTGAAAATTACTTAATACTCCATTACCACCAAATAATTTAGCCCCATTAGCCAATGTCAAGCCATTTACATCTAAAATTGCCATTGTATTTCCATTAGAATTTTTTATTTCTATCTTTCCATTTGCATTATTATTTCCACCTAAAGAAAGTATATCTCCCAGTAACCTATTTAAGCTCATTGTACCAGTCTTTATTAAATTTGCATTTATTGTGCCTGCAGTAATAAAATCTGCAACAATAGCTCCATTCATAGTAATTGCTGTTCCATATGGTCCATTTACACCTGTAGAACTATAGCCAAATCCATTGACATTCCATCTCCAGACTTTTCTGGCTGTATTAGTATTGTTTGTGTCCATTATTAATATTTCATTTGGTCTTAATACTATATAACCGGTAGTAGCTTGTAAAATTAATTCAGTCGCTTCTTCTTTTGCAGAATTTAATATGTTAGTACTTATATTTTTTGTTTCTCTTTTTACGACATTTGCAACATTTTTGTCGGTATCTGTAATATAATTGTCCTTAAATTCTCCTAATTCTAATGAAGTAAATCTATGTAATAATGCATCATAAACTGTTTTTATTACCCTAACAGATATAAGCATATTATCTAAAGACACATATACAGTATCACCTAATTTTACATCTGTAAGTATTTTGTAGTCTTTGTATTGTGTGGTTTTTGATAAATCTATAAAATCAACTTTTGCATTAATAGTTGGCTTATCTATATTATTATCTGTAAATTCTTGATTAGCTCTTTTTCGTAATTCTTGATAACATTGTTCTAAAGTATCAAAACCTTCCGTATCTTCCTCATTTTCTTTTAGTTTAATATCAGAATACTCTATCTCTCCTATTTTAGGGTGTGGATAATTATTTATTAGTGGGCTATCAACATATTTTTCTGGTAGAAGTAAGCCATCATATCCTATTGGTCTAAGTCTTGTAATTATATTTGAATCATCTTTTGAGAAATCAATTCCAGATAAGTTTTTAGCATATTTTATCTTATAGCCCTTGTCTGTTCCTCTTTTTGATAACATTCTAATATTAAAATTGTTTCTTTCTATTTCTCCGCCCCAAATATTTACAAAACTATTATCTAAATCTCCTATAATGGCTTCTATAACATTTTTTCGTACATATCTAGCTGTGCCATGTTTCGTTATGTCTGAAAATCCTGTAAATTTATGATTATATTGTGTATGGTCCAATATCCAATTTATTGCTGCATTTCCATCTAAATTTTGTGGATAAACATCGTCTAAAGCATTATCTATCAGGTCATAAGAAATATGTTGAGGAGTTGCTTTTATAGTAGTTAAATCTTTTTCATATCCCTTTATCCTAAACAGCTGTCTTTCTGTTCCACCTGTATCTACTTTTATTATCATGTCATTGTCGATTTTGTCCGAATATTTTGAATTTTTAGGATATTCAAATTCAATTGTAAATTCTCCATTTAATTCTTCTATAACCTCACATTTATTAGTATCAATTAATGATGCAATTCCATTATTATTAAAGTCTGTGCATTTACTATCATATAAATTTATCATATAAATGCCTCCCTATACTTTATCTGCATGTTTGTGATATTACCTATCCATGAAATATTATTTTCTCCTGGAGTAAAGCATGGAAATAGTTCACAGTGAATATTGCTATTACAATTTTCATTTTCTTTATAAGCTTCTTCTAACTCACAGTCTATCTCAATAAAATCTTCGATTTGTTTAATATTTAGACTAGTGTTGTTTATTGTAATAGTTATTGCTCCACTTCCTGTAATTTTTAAATATGGCTTAATAATGTATGTAGATTCTTTTATTATTATCTTCCCTTCTTTGTTCAAATTAATTTCTTTTGCCACAACACCCCTTGAAATCGGTTGCACTTCAAAATTAACTTCGAATTGATTACATATTCTATAAGTTTGTGCATAATCTATTTGGTCTTTAATTACGACTTCATACTCCTTATCTAATTCTGTACTTAAAATTAATTTTCCAACTCCATTAAGCCATTTTGATATTTCCCTTATATTAGCTCCAGGCATTAATGTACATGTAATTGAATACTGAAATGTGTTATAACAATTATTGTCTATATACAATTTTCCATTTCTTCCTGGGACCTCTATTTCCTCAAATACTCTCTCTGGTTTCGATATAGGAGGAAGATTGTTAACAAGTATTCCTTTATCTCTACAATTAATCTTATTGAAAATAAAAAAAGGCGCTCTCATATTATGAAATTCCTCCTTTTGCTAATTTTTTATTTTTATAATAAAAAGCAAGTGTTTCAGCTAATGTTTGTATATCTTCCTTTGAGTTATTAATAAAATTTTCTATGTTTACAATTATATTGCCTTCATTTACTACATTATTGGGCTCTGATTTTTCTTCTATTACGCTTGCTTCTGGTTTTCCTAAATTTTTATTGTACTCTGCATTTTGTTCTTTCGTAAGGACTCTTTCACCTTTATGTAATAATGCTAAAAAATCATCTTCTGGTACATTATCTATACCTACTTTTAATTTAGGAATCTCTGGTATATTTATTCCAAATCCACCTACTCCTGGTACCCAGTCTGGTATTTTTATGTGATTTAAACCTCTTATAAATCCATTAATAATACCAATTATGAAATTTATAGGTGCTTTAAAAATGTTTCCTAGGCCATTGGCAATATTTTTAAAGATATTTTTAACATTTTCCCAAGCTGCTTCCCAATTTCCCGTAAAAACATTTTTTACAAAATTTATAATGTTTTGAAAAATCCCTATAACATTTTCCAAAATAGGTTTTATAGCATCAAATGCACCTTTAAATACTCCTCCTAATACCTCTGCAACAACTGATAAGGCAGTTTGCAAAGGTGGTAATATAAAATTTATAATCTCCGTAAATAACGAAATAATTGGTGGTAATATCATATTTATTAATTCTAATAAAGGCTGTAATAATGCCATAAACAAATCAATAATTGGTTGTAACAAATTAATTAACGGTTGTAATAAACTCAAAATTGGTTGTAATAATTGCATTAGAATCGGTAAAACAGCTTCTACTATTTGCATTATAGGAGGCAATAGCATCTCTACTAACTGAACTAATACTGGTAAGATTGCTTGTACTATTTGAGTGATAAAAGGTAGAAGTTGCTGTATTATTTGTATGAAAACCGGTAATATACTTTGTACTAACTGCATTAGCGGTGGCATTAATTGCGTGAACATTTCTGATATTACTGGAGCAATTTGTTGTATCATACCTTGAATTAATGGCATATTATCATTTATTATTTGAACGACTTGTGTTAATATAGGCATTAATGCATTACCTAATGGTAGTACTAACATTTCTACATTTCGTTTCAGTGCTTCAAACATTTCTGATAAATTATCATATTTTACTTCTTTTAGTTGGTCCATCGTGGATATTGTTTCATCAAACTTGTTTTTTGTATCTGTCAATGCTAGTACAGCATCTTTTCCTAAATCTTCCCACATTGTACCAAATATTGCTACACCCGCTGCATTTTGTTGTATTGGGTCTTCAATATTTTTTAATCCATTTATTACTTGCTCAAATGCTTGTGAGGCTTTATCCCCTCCTTCTCCAAATGCTTGTGTAATTTCATCAGCATCTAATTTAATCGACTTCAATGCATCATTTGCGGAGCCATCTTTCATTCTAATTCCCATTTCTTTGATAGCATCTCCAATTTTATCAATTGAAAATGCTCCCGAATCAGCTCCCGCCTTAAATGCATTAAACATATCTGTTGCATCAAGTCCATTTTGTTTAAAATGTACAGAATACTCATTAATGGAATCTAATAAATCTCCGTTTTTATTTAACCCTTGTTGCGCACCTTGTGCGATTAAATTGTATGCTTCTTCTCCTGAAATTCCAAATTGGTCCATAAGCATTTTTGCTGCCCTAATACTTTCATTTACCTCGAAACCGAAAGCATCTCTTAAAGCCAATGCATCTTCCGTTATACCTTGTAGCTCTGAATCATCTATATCACCTAATTGTTGCTTTACCTGTGCCATACTATCAGCAATATCCTGAAAATCTTCTCCATAATTTCCTTTATATATGTTTTCCAATATATTCTGATATTGTTCTGTGGATTCTGTGGCACTTCCTGTCGCTACAATATAGCTATCAACAGCTTTATCTATATCTTGAGCTGTATTTACTGCCATTCCTCCAATAGCAACTGCTGCTGTTGTTGCTGCTGCTCCTAATCCTAATGCCCATTTTCCTGCTGTTTTTGCAACACTTCCTAATTTTGAGCCTAAGCCCTCACTTTTCTTTCCTGTTTGTTCTATTTTTTTATCTGCATCTGTTGTATCAACAAATATACTACCAAACAACTTAAATATTTCCATATATTATTTTTCCTCCTTTCCCTTTAATTTTTCATAGTATTTTACAAGTTCCTTCATTTCAGCTTCATTTCGTTTTTGTTTCTTCTCACTAATTTTGCTGTTTTCAGCATCTTCTTTGTTTTTCGGTAATATTTTATTTTTGTATTCTTCAAAACTTATAAAATTAGCAAGTCCTATTTCCATGAAAGGGTAAAGAGTTAGCCATCTTTCGTATGCCTCTTTTTCATAAGCTACTTGTAATAGTTTTTTAAATTTCTTCATGCTAAAGTTTTTTATGTTGGCTATGCCATAGTATTTTTCTAATAGAATTAGTTTTTCTTCAAATCTGACATAGCCTTTTTCTTTAAAAAATTTTTAATGTCTTCATCTTTAGCTATATCTTTAAAGAAATCAATTATGCTTATCTTTTTAGCTTCTTCAGTAGTTATATTCTTATACATAGATATAAGTTCTATTAGCTCATCTTTAACTAAGTGAATTTTTTTACCTAAATCTATCATTATTTCCATTCCTATTTTCTTTTGTAATCTCTCTATTTCACTTTTACTTTTTCCTTTTCCTGTATCTCCCATTTTGAAATATTTATTTATTGTATCTGTATCTATATTTAGCTTATCCATTATGCTGCTAAGAGTGCATAACATGTCTATATTTATTTTCATCTGATTTCTTCCTTTCTACATTTTAAAAATTAGACCAGGTAGTATTTTACTACTTGGTCTATTACTATAATTCTTCTGGTGTATAATCATAATTGAATGAGTCTATTTTCTCTATGTCATATATGGTTTTCTTTTCATTATCATAATTATGATGTGCAGCAAAAGCTAACTCTATTTCACCTTCCGCTTTTTGAACTGCTGAAAAGTCTAATCCGCCATCAGCCATGGCATCATATATTGTTATTTTTAAATAATCACCTTTTATTGTTTGACAGAAGATAGTGATATTACTATCATAGGCACTATCTGGTATAATTCCTAAATCTGAGCTTTCTATTTTAGTAATTTTATCCTCAGTTTTTGTAATTTTTGCTCCTGGTAAAGCAAGCGCCAATGTATCAAGGCTAGCATTTAAAGTCTTAGCTGTAATTGTTGCATTTTCATCATCAATTACTTCTACACCTTTAGTTTTTCCTCCTTGCCCATCAAATTCAATTTGTCTTATAGTTCTCTCAACTTTAAAATTTGTTCCACCTTTTATAGGTGATAACAAAATTTGATTTTCTAAACCATAATTTCTAAATAATACCCCATGGTCAATTTGTATGTTTTCCACATCCTCTTTTCTAGTACGTGTTTTCATGGCTGTTCTCCTTTCTTTTATTAATATTGGTACATTTTTATTTCAAAAGTCATAACTCTTACTTTTATAAATTTTTCTTCATCAATTTTTGTACTACAGCTATCAAAAAAAATAATGTATGCATAATTCTCATACATCTCTCTTTTTCTATCTAGTAAATTTTTTAGTTCATCGCATATTTTTTCAATTTGTGATGTGTCATTTGTTTCATCTTGTATCTCTATTTCTAAATAGTATGGTATATGAACTTCATCATTACTTTCTTTTATATCAGATACTGAATATGGAAACTTCGAATCAGGGTGAGCATTTAAAAAATATGCTGTTACAACATTTTCAATTGATTTCTTTAATTCTTTTCTAATAAAAATTCTTGGTTTGTCCACATTTCTTCCCCCTTATTCTTGCTCCTCATTTTCATTAATTAATCCTAGTGCTTTATTTTCATCTTCAATAGATTTTATGTAAGCACCTTGAATCTTTCTTATTTCTGGTAGTTCATCTTGCACCGTATTATTTAACTGAGCTATTTTCTTTCTTTTATTTGTTCCTAATTCATCAAAACCTAAATAAAAAGCTTCTGGCTTATAGCCAACTTGTAAACTTCCATCTTTTCTAGCCCAATATTGCGTGAATCTTCTACCTCTACCTGTTCTCTTATTTATTTTTTCTCTAGTTCTTTTAGTAATTAACTTTCCAACATCTTTATTGGCTGCGTGAACTAATTGTTTTAAAGCATACTTTGTTCTATCAACTTTGCTTATAATTTCAACACCATTTTTAGTTATTTTTACTGCTTTCGGTACTGCCATAAGCCATCACCTCTTTGTTTGTAACACTCGTTCCAGTAAGTTCTACTTTTTCATCTATTTTTCTTTCATAGGTTTTTATGATTTTATAATTTCTACCTTTGTATTCAAAATACATTTCGTCATTATATTCCCATTTCCATATAACAAACTTAATCTCTGGTTTTAATCCAGTTGCTGCTGCCTGATAAAATTCTCTTTGACCAATTTCTAATTTCTCAGCAAACCTTTTTTTCTTTTCTAAAGTTTTAATTGGATCACCTATATCATTTGTTGAATTTTTTGCTTGTAATAGATAAATTACTTCGTCCATTATTTTGTTTCACCACTCTTTACTGTATATTCAGCTGTTGACCTCATAAAGTTTTTATTTTCTTCAAAAACTTGTTGGTATCTTTCTGCCAAATTTGCCTCTGTAAATCTAAAATTGGCTTTTACATAACTTAAAATAGTTGTTGTAATTAATTTGTCATCTTTAGTTATTTTTGAGGCTAATATGCCAGACAATTTCAACTTCTGAATTGCTGCCGCTTCTGTTGCTTGTAATTCTTTGTCAAAATCTTCTATTGTTAATCCCACACTATTTCTTAATTCTTCTTTAGTTAAAATATTCTCTGACATATTAGTACCTCCTATACTTTAATCTTATTTATTATTTAATATCTGTTCTATAATGTCATCTTTTTTAGCTGATGTAAGCTCTATGTTGTTTTTCTCTGCAAATTCTTTCAAGTCATTCACAGACATTTTCTTTAATTCTTCTTGTGTGTAGTTTACTTTTTCTTTTTGTTCGTTTTCTACTTCCTTTTGTGCTTCTTCTTGTATTTTTTCTGGAGATGTTACAGTTTCCTTTTTTTCTTCTAAAACCACAACATCTACTACTTTACCTATGTTATATTTATTTAGCTCTCTCATTCTTTCTACTGACACATCTATTAAATCATTAGCTTTTATTAATTCTTTTGTATTTTTATCTTTAAATCCTTTTTCCACTTTATATTTTATAATTACTTTTACCATATCTTTTATACCTCCAAATTTTCTTCAGCTACATTTGCTGCTGTAGTATCACCTTTTTTTACTCTTACGAAACCGTTCCAAGCTACTACGTTTCCACCTGCAAATACTACACCTTTATGTGCAATTTGTCCTTCGTCAAATTTAAAGTCTTCACTTTGTTTTACTTCTAATGGTGAAAATAGGGCAACTTCATAATTCTTTAATGAGCCATAAGCCATACAATAATCATCTTTCACAGTAGCTGAATCACTTAACGCTTTACAAGCTGAATTAATTACATAAGGTACATCATCAATTGTTCCTGTATTTCCATGGTTTACAATTTTATATACTTTCTTGCCATCTGTACTTCTTACTTTAGCAAATGCTTTTAAATCTTTTTTATTCAATATTAAACAAGCATCTGCAACTGTATCCTCTTCTCCACCATAGTTATATACAATATCATCTAATGTCGTCTCATCAATTTGTGCAATGCTTAAATCTTTTTTTTTTTTCTTTAAAAGATGTAAAAGTATTGTCAGGAGGAGAAAACGT
>CALXVE010000005.1 GCA_944391885.1 uncultured Clostridia bacterium
AAATATTCAATTATTTTTATTGTAGTAAAGTAGTCTTTATTATTTATATAATTAAATTCTTTTAATAGTATTTCCTTGTCTAATGTGTAATATCTATTTACTGGGAAATCGTGAATAAATCCTAAAAGTCCATATTGATTTACATATTCAAGTAATAATTTATCAGTATTTTCTGTTTCTTCTAAAGATAATTTTCCTAAATTTATAAAATCAATTAGTGGTTTATCATTTTCTTTATAATCATCAAAATCAATTAAAGAATAGTTTGAAATTTGTTTTTCTAAAGTTTTAGGAACAACATATTTAATATTGTTAATTAATTTTATTTCATATTCTCTAAATTTTGGCATTGATTCATTATTAAAACCATATTCTAAATTCATTTTCATAATTTTCTCCTATTCTTAAAAATATTTTAAATTTTTATTGTAATCTATTGACAAGTATAATATATTACGCTATACTTATATTGTAATCTATTGTTATATATAATATATTACTTTGTTTTACATTATTGCTATTTCCAAATAACAGGTAATTAACGGTAAATTTAAGGTAAAACTAATACTTTATCTATAATAATATATTACACTAAATATTTATGATTGTCAAATATTATTTATAAATTACATATTGTACTTTATATGGTATTTTTGTATCTAAAAAAGTGCAAGTAAAAAATATAAGTAAGGAAAGGAGGTTAAAATGACTAAAAAAGAAGAAATTTTACAAATGTATTTTGGAGACCACAAGAAACAAGAGAGTATTGCAGAACTTGTTGGAGTTTCACAAAGCTATATCTCTCAAGTAATACAAAAAGATTCAAGATATACTAAAGAAAAAGAAACAAGGCATAAAGAGTCAATGCAGAAAAAAGCTGAATATAATAAAGAGTATAATAAAACTTATATTAGAAAAAGAAAAAATAATGTTATTGAAGAATATTATGCTTTACTTGAATTGTTGAAAAAAGATAATAAGTTTTTATCAACAAAATATGAAATGTCAGATATTGCCTTTGCTAAATGGAATAGATCTATATATCAATATGATAAGAACTCTAGTAATTTAGTCTTGAAAAGAGGAATAAATGTTACAAAAGATGTACCAAAAGTTGTAAGAAATGTTGTAAAAGCAAGTAGTATAAAAAGTTCAAATGTATATGCAAGATAATCACTTTGTTAAGTCAAAGTGAATTTTTTTATTTTAGTAATATTTTTATAACTTTATTAATAGTATTGAAAAGAAGGAAGGTGAGAATTTTGAAGAAAGCCTTGAATATTACATTTTTTAATCCTAATACTGAAGAACAAATAGTACAAGCATTTGCAGGGGTACTAGCATATAATTTAGCTGAAAACAATAAAAATATAAAATTTGACTATACTAATGTAAATACTTTTCAAAATTCTCATAACGCAAAAAATGAATTGGAAAGATAAAACTAATTATAGAGATTAAAGCTATTCTTGGAACAAGAATAGCTTTTTTGTGTTTAAGTATTGCAAAAACAATATCAATATGCTACAATGTAACAGAACGAAAATGAAGATACTGAAAATATAATAACTAAAAAGAAAGTAGTGATGTTATGAAAATCGCAGCATATTGTAGAGTATCAACTGAAAAAGAAGCACAAATTGATTCTCTTGAAAAACAGATAGAGTTTTTTAATGAATTCACAAAGAAGAATGGTTATGAGTTGTACAAGCTATATGCAGATGAAGGAATTTCTGGAAAACAAATAAAACACAGAAAACAATTTCAAGCAATGATGCAAGATGCAAAAGCACATAAATTTGAAAGAGTTGTCGTAAAAGATGTAAGTCGTTTTGCAAGAAATACAGTAGATTTATTACAAAGTATAAGAGAATTAAAATCTTATGGAATACAAGTAGACTTCTTAAATAATGGCGAAGTTATGGAAGGTGGATCTGAATTTATACTAACTATTTTAGGTGCAATGGCACAACAAGAGAGTGCTAATATGTCTAAAAGAGTTAAATTTGGGAAGGATATTACTGCCAAAAAAGGACGAGTTCCTAATTTAGTATTTGGTTATGATAAGATACCAGATGAAAAATATATCTTAAAAATAAATGAAGAAGAAGCCAAAATAGTTAAAGAAATATTTGAAAGCTATGTGTATAAAGGAATGGGAACAACAAAAATCGCTTGGGAATTAAATGATAAAGGAATAAGAACTAAAAAAACAAAATCAAAATGGGTACAAACTTCTATTGTAAGAATGCTTAAAAATCCAATATACACAGGTAGAATCACAAATAAGAAATCCGAAATTACAGACTTTATAACAGGAACAAGAAAAGATTTACCAGAAGATGAATGGATTATAGTAGAAAAGCCAGAAATGAGAATTATATCGGATGAATTATTTAATAGAGCACAAGACATTTTAGCACAGAGGTCAAATGAATTTAAACTAAATAGTAAACGCGAAAAAACAGAATATGTATTTAGTACACTTATATATTGCAAACATTGTGGTTATTCGTTTAGAAGAATAAAAAGAAAATATACGACTGATGGACCAGAATATATAAGATGGGTATGTAGCGGAAGAAATTCGATGGGTGTAAACCATTGCCCTAACACAACAGTAATAGATGAAGAAGAACTATTAAATGCAATTAAAGAATATTTAAAAAGTATAATTTCTAATAAAAAGAATTTTATGAAAGCAGTTGAAAAAGAGTTTGAAAAAATAACAGCATTAAGAGAAAGTAACGAAAGAAGTGAAGAAAGTTTATTAAAAGAAATAGAAAAAGTAACAGTAAAAAAGCAAAAATATATGGAAATGTTCCAAAATGAAGTAATCAATATACAAGAATTAAAACAATATACAAATCCATTAAATGAAGATATTGCAAGACTAGAGCGAGAATTAAAACTAATTACATCAGAAATAAAAGAAAAAGATGTATTAGAAAAAGAACTAGCAAAAACAATAAGTACAGTTGATGATGTATTAAATAATGAAACAATTACAAATGCAATGTTAAAAACAATAATAGATGTAATAGAAGTTGACAGTGATTCGAATGTAGAAGTAAGACTAAAATTATTAAATGAAATTGGAAGTCAACCTACAGTAATTACTAATTTTGAAGATATAAATTCTACCGTTACGAAAAGTAACATCGGTACATAAGGACGTGAGTGAACGACTACTTAAGATAAACCCTATATTAGCACATGAAGTAAGAGAAATATTGGATGAAAATAAAGCAGAAAGGCATATAAGAGGGGGGATGGCAACAAAATTAAAATATAGTCATCATGATAAAGAGGCAATTTAAGATAATGTATAAAAGTTAAAAAAATCTGGTTCAAATTGAACTGGATTTTTTAATTGTATAGAAAATTGAATTTTTGCTTTATATTTTAGTTTTTTTGTGCATAGCAAAACTATATTTAAATTGCATTTATAAAATCTTAAGAAAATATATGCTTTTTTCTTAATAAATTTGTGCTAGAATAAAATCGTCAAAAAAATAAAGGAAAGGGGATAGCAATGGAAAAACCAATATTAAAATGTCAAGACTTACACAAAAAACTTGGCAAAAAAGAAATTTTAAAAGGAGTATCATTAGAATTAAATAAGGGTGATATTCTGGGATTTATTGGACCTAATGGTGCAGGAAAAACAACAACAATTAAATTAATATTAGGTTTGCAGTCTATTAATAGCGGAAGTGTTGAAATTAACGGCTATGACATAGAAAAACAATTTACAAAAGCAATTAGCAAAGTTGGAGCAATTATTGAAAATCCAGATTTGTATATGTATTTAACAGGATTTGACAACTTAAAACTAGTTGCAAATATGTATCCAAATGTGGATAGAACTAGAATTATGGAAGTAGTAAAACTAGTTAAATTAGATAACAGAATTAATGATAAGGTTTCAAAATATTCATTAGGTATGAGACAAAGACTAGGTGTAGCACAAGCTATTTTGCATAAACCAAATTTATTAATTCTAGATGAACCAACAAATGGATTAGATCCAGAAGGAATTAAAGAGCTAAGGGATTTATTAAAAGACCTTGCACAAAAAGAAAAAATGGCAATATTTATTTCAAGCCATAACTTAGCGGAAATTGAAACACTATGTAATAAAGTATGTATTATCCAAAATGGAAGTGTTATTGAAAACACAGACATGGCAAAAGTAAAAGAAACAGCACAAGGATATTATCACTTCATAATTAATAACACAGAAAACTTATCTGAGATATTATCATATCCAATGGAAATTCAAGATAATCAAGAAGTAAGAATTAATGTCTCAAGAGAGCAGGTGCCAGAGGTGGTAAAATCACTAGTTAGACATGATATAAAAATATATGAAATCCATGAGGAGCAGATGTCTTTAGAAGACGCTTTCCTAAAAAAGACAGGGGGTAATACAATTGATTAATTTAATTAAAAATGAGTTAACAAAAATTACTAAAAAGAAAAGTATTTATATTATGCTAGCAATAACATTAGTATTTATTATTGCATGTAATATAATATATAAAGTAAATTCTAATAGCTATAGTGGATATGACTTAGCTTCAAATATTGAATATTATGAAACACAGTTAGACTCACTAGATGTAAATGACCCACAGCAAAAAGATATGTATATAAATTATGAGATAGAATTGGAACTTGCAAAATTAATAGATAAGTATGGAGATAGCAACACATGGCAAGCAGATGTTATTTATTCATATGGAAGAAGCTATATAGAAGATAAAATTTATGCAAAATATGCAGAAACTGAGCCAGAAAATATGGAACAGATAGATAAAGAGTATCAAGAATTTGTAGCAAAATTAGATTCTGGAGATTGGCAATATTTTGCAAAACAGGAATTGGCAAGAGTAAATGAAAATATAGAAGCACAAGAAAAAATGAAGGAAAATGTGCAAGATAGTGCAACTATAGAAGCAATAGAAAGCCAGATATATAGCTTAGAAATAGACAAGCAAAAGCTAGAGTGGAGACTTGAAAAAGATATTCCATATGGCTATGACTATTTTAACCAATGTCTAGACCTATATGGTATGGCAAAACTAGCAATTAGAGATTATGAAAATTCAAGTGCTCAGAATAAAGAAGAATATAGTGCAAAACAAGAATATTATGCAAATTTAGAGCAAGCAGCGCTTAATCAGTATGATATTGAAAACAAAACAACTTCAGGGTTAGATACAGATGCAAGAGGATTATTATTAGATAGTTTTGGACAATTTGAATTATTTATAATGATAATGACAATTATGATAGCAGGAACAATTGTAAGTGAAGAATTTAATAAAGGAACTATTAAACTGCTATTAATAAAGCCATACAAAAGAACAGTTATACTAGCATCAAAATTTATAACATGTATAATTATGTTAGTAATAATAATTATTTTAGTATTATTAATGCAATTTATAGCAGGTGGAATTATACAAGGATTTGATCAATTTAGCACACCTGCAGTAGTATACAATCACACAACTAATGAAGTACAAGAAGTTAGTATAATCAGCTATTTAGCAATGCAAGCATTGGGCAAATTAGGAATATATATTCCACTTATGACACTTGCATTTGCATTAAGCACAATATTTACTAACAGTGCACTGGCAATTACAATTGCGCTATTGGGTTACATGGGAGCACCATTTGTAACACAAATAGGATTGGTATTTGATTTGGATTGGATTAGATATTTTATTACACCAAATTGGGACTTTACACAATTTTTCTTTGGAAACTTACCAGCATATGAAGGATTAACACCAATATTCTCAATTGCAATTGTGGCAATATATATGCTAATAATGTTAATACCAACATTTATAATATTTAAGAAGAAGAATATTAAGAACATTTAAAAATCTCAAAAGAGGCTATTCTACTTTAGATTAGCCTCTAATTTCTAACCTCCAACCTCTAACTGTCACTTTTTTACAATAATCGACATAAAATATCATAATTAGCCATGCTATTAATTAAAATAGAAGGGACGTTATGATAATGGATGAAGTAAGTTATGGGAAGATATTGCACATAGATGGGGACAGAAGATATAGCGAAAAAGCGGATAGATATTATAAAAAGGCAGGATTAAAAGCTATTGTAAAAAATATACCAGAAAGAAAGCAACCACATGTTATTGGAAGTTTATTACAAAAGTATAAACCAGATATATTAGTTATAACTGGGCATGATAGCATGATACGAAAAGGTACAAGATTTTATGATTTATATAATTATAAAAATTCAAAATACTTTATAAAAACTGTGGAAGAAGCAAGAAAACAAGACTTAAAGAAAAATTTAGCTATATTTGCAGGGGCATGCCAAAGCTATTACGAAGGAATAATGCTTGCAGGGGCAAATTTTGCCTCATCACCTGCAAGAATTTTAATAGATTTTATGGACCCAATAAGAGTAGCAGAAAAAATTGCAACAACACCTGCTAATCAATTTATTACAATTAAAGATTTAGAACCAGAACTTCGAGATGGACAAAGAGGTGTAAGTGGAGTTGGCGCACAGGGGACGGGTCTTAAGTCACCCTATTTAGGGTGACTAAGGGACGCTTCTATTTTTAACATGCAATATACGAGAAAAAATCACTTAAATTAAAATTAATCTGATTAAAAAACAACGCTGTAACACAACTGTAATGTAATTGTAACACAACTGTAATATTAGTAAAATAAAACAATGTAACCATTGATATGGGCGGGATATACAAAATCGACACGAACAAACGGTTTTTGACATTTTTTACCTCAAATGATATAATTTGCCTATCTTAAAGAAGTAGGTGATTATATGATTTGCCCAAATGATATTACTAATCTGAAAACTGACATTGACGAAAAAATAGGACAAAAGATAATAGTAAAAGGTTCTCTTGGTAGGAGCAAAACCTTTGAAAAAGAAGCCACTATAGAAAAAACATATCCAAATATTTTTGTTATAAAATATGAGGAAGAAAATAGAAATGTTACCTACAGCTATACAGATATTCTTACAAGAACAGTAGAAGTAGATGTTTTTGATGGAAATGGATATAGCCCATTAGTTCCACCGGTAACAGAAATAAAAAAACATAAGAGAATAGTATAATATAAGAAAAATCAAAAAATTCCTAGTTTTAGGAATTTTTTTTTGAGTTTGTCAATATATATGAATAGAACATATTTAAGGAGGGGAAGGAAAATGGCAATTGAAACTGCAAAAGACAGTTTAGTACTTAACCAGATTATTGACCAAAAAACGGATACAATTTTAGTAGAGGAAGATTGCATTGTTCCAGATATAAAACCAGATATTTTAAATGTGATTAGCACAAGTGGAATTATTTGTGTATATAAAAAAGAGGTTTTAGATGGAAAAATACGATTAGATGGCTGTATTAATACCTATGTTATGTACTTGGCTGATACACAAGAAGAAAATGCAGTTAGGGGGCTTAACACTAACTTAGATTTTACCCAAACTATTGATATGGAAAAAGCAAATAGCAATATGAATTTAGACACAAATTTGGTGTTAAAAAGTTTGGATTGTAAGGTGCTAAATGGTAGGAAAATTCATATAAAAGCAATTATTGAAATAGAAGCAAAAGTATCTTCAAATGAGACAATAGAATATGTAAAAGATATTCAAAATTTAAAGGATGTGCAATTATTGAATAAAAATTTTCAGATTAATTCCCTTATAGGAACAGGAAACACCAAACTATATGCAAGAGATACATTTGCAATTGACCAAGCAGATAATTTAATGGAAGTGATGAAAACAGACCTGAAAATTATTAATAAAGATACTAAGCTTAGCTATAACAAAGTGCTTATTAAGGCAGAATTAGAGACAAAAATACTATATCTTACAGAAGATAATAGAATTAACATGGTAGAAGGTAAAATTCCAATAATGGGATTTATAGATTTGCCAAATATAAGTGAGGAACACATTTGTGATGTTAAATATGAGATTAAAAACTTAGTTGTAAAGCCTAACAATGTAGAAGAACACTCTATATATGTAGAAGCGGAAATAGAGGTATATTGCGAAGCATATGAAAACAAAGAGCTAAACATGATACAAGATTTATATAGCCCAACAGTAATACTTGATTTTTCACAAAAGAAAGTAAGAGTAATGGGGCAAAAAGAATCAAGGCAACAAGTTTGTAACATACGTGAAAAAGAGATGATTTCAGAAATTGGCTCTAGCAAAATTTATGATGTAGAAGTTTACCCAATTATAAACAAGCAAAATATATTAAATAATAGAATTCTTTATGAAGGAGAAGTGGAACTTAACTTTATATATGCAGGTCTAAACAATGGAATTGAAACAAAGCAAACCAGCATCCCATTTAATTTCTCCATGGACTTTGAAGGCATAAAATCAGAGATGAACATTGATACAATTGTAGAAATTACACTTCAGGATTTTGTGGTAATGCCTGATGAGAGTATTGACGTGAAAATAGATTTAACATTTACAGCAATTAGCTCAAAAGATAGCAATATATCTATAATTGATGAAGTGGCAGAAAAAGAGAATAGCCAAAATCAATGTAAACACAGCATGGTTATATATTTTGCAAAACCGGGTGATACACTATGGAAAATTGCAAAAAGGTTTGGAAGTACAGTAGAAGATATTGCTAGGGTAAATGGAATAGAAGATGTGGACATTTTGCAAGTAGGAAGGCAATTATTTATTCCTAGATACCATGGTTGAAAAAATTTTTACAAGGCATAAAATAAGGCTACCTAAAATTTTTAAGTGGCAAGCAAGCCCAGAAAAACAAAAAAAGAAAAAAAGATTTATGCAGGTAATAGCAGTTTTTATAATTGCTTTTACCTTTGCATATTTTGTTTTGCAATCAATAAAACCAATTATGGAAGAAGAGTGCAAAACCATGGCAAAATCAATTTCTACTAAAATTTGCAATAATGAAGCAACAGAAGTAATGAAAAATTATGAATATGAAGACTTAATAGTTGTAACAAAAGATCAAAATGGAAATATAAAAATGGTGGGAGCAAATATAATTACAATTAATGAAATAATTTCAGATATACCAGTACACATCCAGGAAGAACTAGAAAAAAGTGAAAATGATAATTTTGATATTAAATTGGGAAGTTTTTTGGGAAGCAAACTATTTGCAGGCATGGGACCAGATATAAATATAAAAATGAAAACTAGTGGAAGTTTGGATACGGACTTAAGGTCAGAATTTACCTCAGCAGGGATTAACCAGACATTGCATAGAATTTATTTAGAAGTAAAATGCAAAGTTACTATTTTAACACCATTTGAAACCATAGATGAAGAAATATATAATCAAGTACTATTAGCAGAAGGGTTAATAGTTGGAGATGTGCCAAATAGCTACTATAACTTAGAAGGGTTAACTACAGATAATGCAATTGATATAATAGAATAAAACCTCGGAAACTTTGAAATTCCGAGGTTTAATAATTTATCTCTTACTAAATTGTGGAGCTTTACGAGCTTTTTTAAGACCGTATTTTTTTCTTTCCTTCATACGAGGATCTCTTGTTAAAAATCCTGCAGATTTTAATGTTGGTCTATATTCAAGGTTAGCTTCATTTAAAGCTCTGGCAATACCATGGCGAACTGCACCAGCTTGACCAGATAATCCACCACCTGTTACTGTGCAAATAACATCATATTTATCCAATGTGTTTGTAGCAACTAAAGGTTGTTTTACAATAACCTTTAATACATCAGTTGTAAAATATTCATCTAAAGGCTTTTTGTTAACAGTAATATTACCTTTACCTTCTAATAATCTAACTCTAGCAATTGCTTTTTTTCTTCTACCTGTTCCTAAAAATACAATATTATCAGATTTTTTTGCCATTTTATTTTACCTCCCATACTTCAGGTTTTTGAGCCATATTTTCATGCTCACTACCAGCATATACTCTTAATTTTTTAGCCATTTGTCTACCAAGCCTTGTATGAGGAAGCATACCTACTACTGCATGAGTCATCATTTTTTCTGGGCTTTTAGCAAGTAAATCCCTTGCTACGGTTTCTTTCATACCACCAATATATCCTGAATGGCTTCTATAAACTTTTTGATCTAATTTTTTTCCTGTTAAAACTACTTTACTACAATTAATAATAATTACATGGTCACCAACATCCATATGAGTTGTATAAGTTGGTTTATGTTTTCCTCTTAATAATTTAGCAGCTTCTGTAGCAACTCTACCTAATGGTTTATCAGCTGCATCGATTATATACCATTTACTTTCAATTTCACTTTTTTTAACACTATATGTTGTATTATTCATGGTAAATCATATCCTCCATTTCAAATTTTAAAAAATATATATGAAACTTTTCTAAAAACTACCGGGGAGAAGTCCTTAGAAATAAGTCATATTAACATATACGCTTTAATATTATAATAGAAAAACAATAAAAAGTCAAGAATTTTCCAGAATTTGTTTGCAGTTTTAATATGCTGTGATATAATATGTAAAAATAATTTGGAGGTATATTATATGTATAGAAACACATATGCCGAAATTAATGTTGGCAATTTACAGCATAATGTAAAAGAAATTTTAAATAAATACCCAGAATATCAATACTATTTTGGAGTAGTTAAAGGAAATGCATATGGTCATAGTGATAAAGTTGTGAAATACTTAGTAGAAAGCGGAATTAATTATTTAGCAGTTGCATCATTAGAAGAAGGTATTAGCATTAGAAAAGATGGAGTTACTACACCAATTTTATGCTTAGAGCCAATTGATATAGATTATCTAGATATTTGCATAGAAAATAATATTACAATAACAGTTCATGACCTATATTATTACAAACAATTAATGCAAAAAAATGTAGAAAAACAGCTAAAAGTGCATATTAAAATAGATAGTGGGCTTTGCCGCTTGGGATTTACAGATAAAAATGAAGTAAAAGAAGTAGTAGATGGATTGCGTACAAAACCAAATGTAGTGTTAGAAGGAATCTTTACACATTTTGCAACAGATGGAATTTATGATATATCATGGGATAATCAATATGCAAAATTCATAGAATTAACTTCAGAAATAGACTTAAGTCAAATTCCAATAGTGCATTTGGGTAGAAGCCAAACATTACTAAACCATGACAAAATACCATTTGCAAACGGAATACGTTTAGGAATTATACTATATGGGTATAATACAACACCTAAGCCATTACCAAAGGGATTTTTAAACACATTAAGAAAATGGAAAAGAGCATATTATCATAAAAAACACCATATAAGCCCAACAACTACTGATATAGATATTGACTTAAAACCAGCATTTTCGCTATATAGTGAGGTAATGCAAGTAAAGAAAATTAAAAAAGGAAGCTTTGTGGGCTATGGCAGAATTTATGAAGCGCCAGAAGATATGATGGTTGCAATTATTCCAATTGGATATGCAGATGGATTTAGTCGAAAAAATAAAGGTAGAGATATAGTAATAAATGGAAAAAGATACCCACTTATTGGTGATATAAATATGGGTATGGTAATTGCAAAAGTAGATGAAAGTGTAAAAGAAAAAGATAGAGTAACATTAATTGGAGAAAAAATTCTAATGACAGAAGCTGCAAAATACATGCAAACCAGTGTATATGAAGGCTCATGTATGATTAATGATTGGGTACCTAGAGTCTTAGTTAAAGATGGGAAATTTTTAGAAATTGATGAAAGAAAGTAGAAAGTGAGGAAAAACATATGGAACCTAAATTTGATGTGTTAATTTTAGGAAGTGATTTTAATGCATATTATATGGCAAGGTGCTATCATGAAATATATAATAGAAAAGTAGATGTTATAGCAAAAAGAGATTTAGGAGTTGTTTCATATAGTAGTATTGTAAACTTTAAACAAGAGCCAGACTTGGAAACCAATGAAGGATTTGTAAAAGCATTAAATGAATATGCACAGCAAAAAGATTTAGATAAAATTATACTAATTGCAACAAGTGATGAATTAGTAAGGCTAGTGATAGAAAACCAGAATAAATTAGATAAAAAATATGTGCACAATTATCCTTCTTTAGAAATACTTGATAAAATATTAGTAAAAGATACATTTTATGAGACATTTACAGATTGTGAATTTGATATTCCTAAAACATATAACTATCCATGCGGACAAAATCAAAAGATAGAGGAAGAAAAAGTGGAAGAATTAAAATATCCATTAATTGTAAAACCAGGAAATAACATAGAATATCATTTGCACAAATTTGAAGGCATGTATAAAGTATTTAAAGTAAATACAAGAAAAGAATTACAAGAAGTTGTAGACAAAATAGAAGCATCAGGGTATAAAAGTAATTTAGTAATACAGGAATTCATACCAGGTGACGATTGCTCACTTTTTGACTCAATATTCTATTGTAGCAAAGATAAAAAAGTGCAGTTAATGACATTGGCACAAATTGGCTTGCAAGAAAGAAATCCAGGTGGAATAGGAAATGCTACTGTATTAGTAAATGGTTTTAATGAACATGGATATGATACAAAAATATTAGAAAACCTAAAAGCATTTATGGAAAGAATTGGCTACCAAGGTTTTGCAGAATTTGACTTAAAATATGATGAAAGAGATGGAAAATACAAAGTATTAGAAATTAATCCAAGACAAGCTAGAAGTAGCTACTATTTAGCATTTGGAGGACATAACCTAGTACAATATTTAATAGATGACCTAATTTACCACAAAGAAAAACCAGCAACAATAATGACAGAAAAACTAGCACTAAGCTTTGTGCCAAATAGTGTTATAAAAAAATATATAACAAGCAAGCCACTAAGAGATGAACTTATAAGATTAATAAAACAAAAGAAAATTGTAAACCCACTAAAATACAAAAAAGATAAATCATTAAGAAGAAAAATATATTTAATAATGAAAGATATTAACTACAAGAAAAAGTACAAGCAGTATAAGTGGTAGTTGGGGACGGGTCCCAGTTACCCTAGCCACAACAGCCTATGATAGATATGGGAGGAATGGAACTATAAATTGTATAAAATTCACAAAAATACTTGCAATCCTTGAAAAAGTAGGTTATAATTATAATTGCATAAAAAATTACTAGAAGAGTGGGAACAAATCCCACTCTTCTAACGTAAAGAAAGGAAAAGGTATGTCCCTAATGAAGACAAAAGTGGTAGATTGGGGACTGGCCCTAAAGGAGACAAATTTGGAAGAAAAGGTTGAAAAGTTGATTTCAAAAGCTATTGAAGATTTAGGCTATGAACTATATGATGTGGTTTATGAAAAAGAGGCTCAGGATTATTATTTACGTATTTTTATAGATAGCACAAATGGAATTGGATTAAATGATTGCGAAAAGGTAAATGATGCAATTAATGATTTGCTAGATGAGGCAAATTATATAAAAGACCAATATTTTTTAGAAGTTTCATCACCAGGAATTGAAAGAAGATTGAGAAAAGAAAAGCATTTACAGGCAAGCATTGGAAAAAAGATTATTTGCAGTTTATTTAGCCCAATTATATTAGAAAACGAAGAAGATACGCCTAAAAAGAAAAAGTCTAAGCAAAGTTCTTTAAAACATATAGAAGGGATTTTGAAAGATTTTAATAAAGAACAAATAACTTTAACAGTGGAGTTAGAAAATAATGCAAAAGATATAATTATAGAAAGAAAAAATATATCCAATATGAAATTAAAGTATGATTGGGAAGAAGGAGGAGTTTAGGAAAAATGAAGAAAGCAAAAGTAAATACAGAAGCAATTGATAGTACAGAATTAGTTATGGCATTGGATGAACTAGAGAAGGAAAAAGGTATAAAAAAAGAAGTTTTATTAGAATCAATAGAAACAGCGTTGGTAACGGCATATAAAAGAAATTTTGATTCTGCTGAAAATGTAAAAGTAACTATGGATGGCAAAACAGGTCAAATACATGTATATGCAGAAAAAGAAGTTGTGGAAAATGTTGAAGATCCAAAATTACAAATAAATTTAGAAGATGCAAGAAAGATAAATAAAAGCTTAGCAGTTGGAAATGTTGCAGAAGTTGAAATAATCCCAAAAAACTTTGGTAGAATTGCAGCACAAACTGCAAAACAGGTTATAGTACAAAAAATAAGGGAAGAATCAAGAAATGCCCTTTTTGAGGCTTTTAATGATAGAAAAGGTGAAATTGTTTCAGGAATAATCCAAAAAGCAGATGGTGGAGTTGTAATACTAGACCTAGGAAAACTAGAAGGAGTTATGACTGTAAAAGAACAAATTCCAACAGAAAAATACCGTGTAAATGAAAAAATAAGAGCATATGTACTAGATGTAGAAAGAGGAGTAAAAGGTGCACCTCAAGTTTTAGTTTCTAGGGCATGCCCAGATTTTGTAAGAAAGTTATTTGAATTAGAAATTCCAGAAATATATGAGGGAGTTATAGAAATTAAAAGTGTATCAAGGGATGCGGGTAGCAGAAGTAAAGTTGCTGTATACTCTCCAAATGAAAACATTGACCCGGTTGGTTCATGTGTTGGACAAAAAGGAATTCGTATTCAAAATATAATAAATGAATTAAATGGTGAAAAAATTGATGTTATTGAGTGGAACGAAGACCCTGCAATTTATATTTCATCTGCATTACTTCCTGCAAAAGTTATGGCTGTAGATATTCATGAAGATGAAAAATTTGCACAAGTAATAGTTCCAGATGACCAATTATCACTAGCAATTGGAAAAGCTGGTCAAAATGCAAGATTAGCTGCAAAACTTACAACATGGAAAATAGATATTAAGAGTGAGTCTCAATTCAGAGAAATAATGATGAAGGCACAAGAGACTGAAGAAACAGAAGAAAACGAAGAATAATGCATAAAATTTTGAAATACACTTAAAATAAAGGAAGTGAACATTTTGAAAAAATTACCACAAAGAACTTGTATTGGGTGTGGACAGCAAAAAGATAAAAGGGATTTAATTAGAATAGTAAAAAACAATCAAGGGGAGATTTTTCTTGATAAGTCAGGAAAAGAACCTGGTAGAGGTGCATATATTTGTGATAATCCGGAATGTTTAGAAAGATTAATTAAATCAAGAAAACTAGAAAAAAGTTTTAAAATGAAAATAGAAGATAATATTTATAATAAATTAAAAGAAATGATAAAGGAGTAAGAATTGAAAAATAACGCAAATTTATGTGGATTAATAGGAATTGCAACAAAAGCTGGAAAAATTGTGTGTGGCACAGATGCATGCTTAGAACAAATACATAAAGGAAATGTTAAATTAATATTAATAGCACAAGATTGTTCTGATAGGACAAAAACTAAATTTATGCAGGTTGCAAAGGATTTTAATATTCCAATTTACACAGTTTTATCCATTGAAGAAATGAGCAAAGCAATGGGCAAGCAGAATAAAGCAGTAGTAGGAATTAAAGATGTTGGTTTTTCAAATAAAATTATAAATATGATTAATGGGGGTGAATATATTGGCTAAAATAAAAATACATGAAATAGCTAAAGAATTAGGATTGGTAAGTAAAGAAGTAGTAGCAAAAGCACAAGAACTTGGAATTGAAGTAAAAAATCATATGAGTGCTGTAACAGAAGAGCAAGCAGATCAAATTAAAAATAGCTTAAAAAAAGGTGAAAGCAAAGAAGCTAAAAAAGAAAGCAAACCAAGTAAAACTAGTGAACCAGAAAAAGAAAAGAAAAAAGTAGAAAAACAAACCCCTGTCATTATTAGACGTGAGGTTATTAATACTGATTTTGAAGAAAAACAAGAAAAGAAGGAAAAACAACAGCAAAATAGAAATGATGTTGGTTTTGTAGAAAGAAGAAAAAATCAAGATTACAATATAGTTTATAGAAAACAAACAGTAAAACCAATGACTGTTAGTGAACTTTTTGGAATTAAAACTCCTAAGAAGGAAGAAAAAAAGCCAGAAACAGTAGAAATAAAAGAAGAACCAGTAAAAGAAGAAGTATCTAAACCTAAAAATGAGGAAAAAATACAAGAAAAAGTTGTAAAAAAAGACAGGGTTCCAGAACATATAGAAAAACAAGAAGAGCAAAATAATAGAAGAAATGATAATAGACAAAATCGAGATAACCGCCAATATGATAGAAATAACCGCCAAAATAATCATGAAAATAGGCAAGGAAATTATCAAAATAAAAATAATCGCCCATTCAATAGAGATAATAACCAAAATAAACCAAACCGTGATGGACAAAGACCATTTAATAGAGGAAATAGACCACTTGATAATAGGGGGATTGAACGTAATATAAAAGATATTATGGCAGACGGCATAATGGAAAAAGAAGATAAAAGAGATATTAGCACAAGAGCAATTGATAAAGAAAAAGCAAACCGTTATGAAGATAATAAAGCTAAAAAAGGAACTAAGGCTAAAAAGAGTGACCGTTTTCATGAAGATTTTAATGCTGGAAAACTAAAAGATTTAAAGCAAGTAGATAGATTATCAAATATGTTTGATGACCAAGAAGGCGGAATGCTTGATTATTATGACTTGACTACTGCCCGCGGAAAACGTAATAAACGTAAACCACAAAAAGATGAAGAAAGAAACAAACAAAAAATATTTGAATTAAAAGAAATTACAATTCCAGAAACAATTACAGTAAAAGACTTGGCACAAGAAATGAAAAAAACAAGTGGTGAAGTTATTAAAAAGCTATTTAACTATGGAATTATGGCTACTATTAATAACACAATCGATTTTGACACAGCATTTTTAGTAGCAGAAGAATTTGGAATTACAGCAAACAAAAAACAAGAAGTTAAAGAAGAAGATATTCTATTTGACGAGACAGAAGATAGAGCAGAAGAATTAGAGTCAAGACCACCAGTAGTAGTAGTTATGGGACACGTAGACCATGGAAAAACTTCATTATTAGATGCTATTCGTAGTACACATGTGATTGAAGGAGAAGCCGGAGGAATTACACAACATATTGGTGCATATAAAGTAAATGTTAAAGGCAGAGAAATTACATTTTTAGATACACCTGGACATGAAGCATTTACAGCAATGAGGGCAAGAGGAGCACAAATTACAGATATTGCAATATTAGTAGTAGCAGCAGATGATGGTGTTATGCCACAAACTATAGAAGCCATTAACCATGCAAAAGCAGCGGAAATCCCAATTGTTGTTGCAGTTAATAAAATAGATTTGCCTGGTGCTAATGTAGAAAAAATAAAACAAGAATTAATGGAATATGAATTAGTTCCAGAAGAGTGGGGTGGAGATACAATTTATGTACCAATTTCTGCTAAGAAACAATTAAATATAGATAATCTATTAGAAATGGTGCTATTAGTAGCTGACATGAAAGAACTAAAAGCAAACCCACATAAACAAGCTAAAGGTACTGTTATAGAAGCAAGGCTTGATAAAGCAAAAGGACCTATTGCTTCAATATTGGTACAAAGAGGAACATTGGACGAAGGAGATACAATAGTAGTAGGAAAATCAATTGGTAGAATTCGTGCAATGAAAAATGACAAAGGTCAAAAAGTAAAAAAAGCCGGACCTTCTACACCAGTAGAAGTAATGGGACTAACAGAGGTGCCAGAAGCAGGAGATACTTTCTATGAAGTAAAAGATGAAAAAATGGCAAAACACTTGATTGAAAGAAGAAAACGTCAAGAAAGAGAGCAGGCACTTGCTGAGACAAATAAGGTAACATTAAATAATCTATTTGAAAAAATGGAAAGTGAAAACCTAAAACAATTAAATATAATTGTTAAAGCAGATGTACAAGGTACTGCACAAGCATTAAAACAATCATTAGAAAAATTATCTAATGATGAAGTAAAAGTAAAAGTTATACATGCAGTAGCAGGAGCTGTTACAGAATCTGATGTGCAACTTGCAAAAGCTGGTAAATGCATAATTATTGCATTTAATGTAAGACCTGTAAACACAGCAAAAGACATGGCAGAAAAACAAAATGTAGAAATAAAACAATATTCAGTAATATACCAGGCAATAGAAGATGTAGAAGCTGCAATGAAGGGTATGCTAGACCCTGTATATGAAGAAAAAATTATAGGAAATGCAATTGTAAGGCAAACATTTAAAGTATCTGGAGTTGGAACAATTGCAGGTGCATATGTATCAGATGGAAAAATTGAAAGAAATGCAGGAGTACGTGTTATCCGCGAAAATGTAGTTATACATGATGGTAAACTAATTTCTTTAAAACGTTTTAAAGATGACGTAAAAGAAGTAACAAAAGGATATGAGTGTGGACTACAAATAGAAGGATACAATGACGTAAAAGAAGATGACGTATTAGAATTTTATGTAATGGAAGAAGTTGGGGACGGGTCCAAGTCACCCTAAATAGGGTGACTTAAGGACGCTTCTTTCAAATATTATCTTAAAAGATAAGAAAGGACGAGTTGTTAAATGCAAAAAAAGAGCAATAGGTTGGACCGTGTTAATGAAGAACTAAAAAAAACTATTAGCAATATATTAACTTTTGAACTTCAAAATTCAAAAGTTACGGGTATGATTAGTGTAACAAAAGCAAGTATAACACCAGATTTTAGATATGCTAAAATTTATATTAGTATTCTAAATTCAAAAAGTATAGGCAAAACAATGGAAGGATTAAAGGAATCAGCTGGTTTTATACGTAGCCAAGTTGCAAAAATAATGAATTTAAGAGTTACACCAGAGTTAAGCTTTGAAATAGACGACTCTATGGCATATGGAGAAAAAATTGACAAAATATTAAAAGAAATTAATCATAAAGATGAAGAATAGAGAGGGATAAGATGACTTTAGATAATATTTTAGAAGAAATAAACAAAGCGGAAAAAATAGTAATATTAACTCATGAAAACCCAGATGGAGACGCAATTGGAAGCGGGCTAGCAATGTACCATGCATTAAAAGCATATGGAAAAAAACCAGATATTATTGTTCCAGAGCACTCAAGAACCTTTAATTGCTTGCCTGGAATTGATGAACTAAAAACAGAAAGTGATATTGAACATTATGATTTAGCAATAGCACTAGATTGTGCAACTATTAAAATGCTAAACGGTTTTGCTGATTATTTTGAAAATGCAAAAGTAAAAGTTTGTATAGATCATCATAGTACAAATACTATGTTTGGAGACTATAACTATGTAAACCCAGCAGCACCAGCATGTAGCCAAATTTTACTTGTAATTTTAGAATACTTTGGAATAGAAATAAGCAAAGAAATTGGTACATGCATTTTAGCAGGAATAATAACAGATACAGGTGGATTTAAATATCAAGGAGTTACAGCAGAAACTTTTGAATTTGTTGCATGGCTATTAAATAAAGGTGTAAATGTATCAAAACTATATCGCCAAGTGCTAGAAGTTAAAACTAAGGCTAATTTTGAACTACATAGATTAGCAAGTAATAGAATTGAATTTTTAGAAAATGGAAAAGTGGCATATACATATATTACAGCAGAAGATGAAAAAGGTGTAAATGCTGAAAGTGGTGACCATGAAGGAATAGTGGAAATAGGCAGAAGTGTAGAAGGCGTTGAGGTTTCTATATTTGTTCGCGAGACTGAAAAAGGCTGTAAAATATCACTTCGCTCAAATGACTATGTAAATGTAGCAGATGCTTGCATAGTATTTGGTGGAGGTGGACACGCAAGAGCAGCAGGTTGCACAATTCAAGGAAGCGTGGAACAAGCCAAGGAGAAAATATTAAAAGAAGTTATTAGGTTATTGTAATGGATGGAATTTTAGTTGTAAAAAAGGAAAAAAATTATACTTCACATGATATAGTAGCAATAGTAAAAAAAATAACTAAAACAAAAGTGGGGCATACTGGCACATTGGACCCAATGGCAACAGGTGTGCTTCCTTTGCTTTTAGGGGAAGGCACAAAACTTTCAAAATATTTAATAGAACATGATAAGATTTATATAGCTACTATCAAACTTGGGCAAAAAACAGATACGCAAGATGCAGAAGGAAAAATAATAGAAGAAAAAGAGGTAAATTCAGCTTTATTAAATGAGGAAAATATTAAATTAATATTAAATACTTTAAAAGGTAGGCAAGTTCAAACTCCACCAATATATTCTGCAATTAAAGTAAATGGAAAAAAGCTATATGAATATGCCAGAAAAAACCAAGAAGTTGAAATTCCAAAAAGAGAAATTGAAATATATGGAATGGACTTAATAGGCATAAATGAAAGCGAGAAAACAATAAAATTTAAAGTGCATTGCTCAAAAGGCACATATATAAGGAGTTTGTGCGAAACCATCTCAGAAAAATTAGAAACAGTTGGATATATGAAAGAATTAAACCGCATAAAAGTGGGAAGTTTTTCTGAAAATAAAGCCGTTACATTAGAAGAAATAAAAGAAAACGCTAAAAACAAAGAATTTTGGATTGAGAAAATGATTACAATTGAAGAATTTTTTAAAGATAAGCCTAAAATAATATTGCCAGAATATAAACTAAAATTATTCTTAAATGGAGTAAACTTAAGCCAAAAAGCACAAAATGGAATATACAGAATTTATAACGAAAAAAATGAATTTATAGGCACGGGTGTAATAAAAGGTAGTTTGCTTAAAAGAGAAATTGTAATATAAAAGACGTTGAAATTTCAAAACTTCAACGTCTTTTACACGAGAAGGCTTAATCACTCACTTCTCACCTCTCACCTCTCACTTCTCAATTAATAATTTTCGCAATTTACTTCAAAATATGCTCTTGGGTGTTTGCAAACTGGGCATATTTCAGGAGCTTCTGTTCCAACATGAATATGTCCACAATTTCTACATTTCCAAACAGTAATACTTCCTTTTTTGAAAACTTCTCCATTACCTAAATTATCAATTAATTTTCTATATCTTTCTTCATGGTGTTTTTCAACTTCAGCAATTCCTCTAAAAGTTTCAGCAATATCAGTAAATCCTTCTTCATCAGCTACTTTAGCAAAATCTGCATACATAGTTGTCCACTCATAATTTTCACCAGCTGCAGCATCATTTAAATTAGACATAGTATCTCCAATGCCTTTTAAATATTTAAAGTGTAATTTTGCATGCTCTTTTTCGTTTTCAGCTGTTTCTAAAAATATAGCTGCAATTTGTTCATAACCTTCCTTTTTTGCAACACTTGCAAAATAAGTATATTTATTTCTAGCTTCTGATTCTCCAGAAAAAGCTGCTCTTAAATTTGCCTCTGTTCTTGATCCTTTTAATTCCATAATAAAAAATTCCTCCTTAAAAATAATTTACGCTAATATAATATAGCATAAACCAAAAAAAGTCAATCGTAAAATCATATAAAAATCGTGGAAAATTATTAAAAATAATTAGAATTTAAACCTTGATATTTTAAAATTAATGTAATAGAATAAAAACATAAATATTAATACGGAAAGGAAAGATAAAAATGGAAAGAATAAGAGGATTTGAAGTAGCAAAAGGATTTGAAGAAAGCAATATTAATATGCCAGTACGCAAGACAAAATATTCTGCTGGGTATGATATAGAAGCTGCAGAAGATATTGTGGTTCCAGCATTTAAACTGGGTCAAGCACCAACACTTATAAAAACAGGAATTAAAGCATACATGCCAGAAGATGAATACTTAATGCTTTGCAATAGAAGTTCCAACCCAAAGAAAAAAGGACTAGTATTAGCAAATAGTGTGGGAATTATAGATGGAGACTATTATGGAAATCCGGATAATGATGGCCACATTATGTTTGCATTTTACAATATAAAAGCAGAAGACATCGAAATAAAAAAAGGTGAGTGTATAGGACAAGCAATTTTCCAAAAATTTGCTATTACAGATGATGATAATGCAGAAGGTGAAAGACTAGGTGGCTTCGGCTCAACAAGTAAATAGGGACAGTCCCTTTTTGCCCATTTATGGGTAGTTTGGGACAGGTGAGAAAAAAACTCTCAACAAATATTACATTTGTTGGGAGTTTTTTTGCCTGTCCCTAAGTAGGACAAAAGTGGTAGATTGGGGACTGTCCCTAACGAAGACAATTCAAAAAAATTTTCAAAAAACTCTTGACAAAATTAAAAATGAGAGTATAATATTCTTGTAGGTCAAAGAAAGTCAAAGTCAAAACAATAAATTAAATATAATACAAAAGGAAGTGATTAAAGTTGAGAATATCCGATATGATAGAAGAATTTATTAAAGAAATGTTTTCTGATGATGATGCATCTATTGAAATTCAAAGAAATGATTTAGCACAATATTTTAATTGTGTGCCATCACAAATAAACTATGTAATCTCAACAAGATTTAATCCATCACAAGGCTACTATGTAGAAAGCAAAAGAGGTGGTGGCGGACATATAAAAATTACAAAAGTAAATGTAACAAAAAGTAATTACTTGATGCATGCAATTAGTAGCATTGGAGAAAAGATTACAGCACAAGAAGTTGATATTTTTATTAGTAATTTCCTATCAGAAGGAATTATTTCTCGGAACAGAAGCAAAACTATTAAAAGTGGCAACAAGTGATAATGTACTGACAGTACCACAAAATATTAAAGATAACTTAAGAGCAAATATTTTTAAGAATATGCTAATTAATTTAGTATAAACCAAAGAAGATATGAAACATAAAATAATTAAGGAGGTTGATTTTTATGTTATGTCAAAATTGTGGAAAAAATGAAGTGACTTTTAGATACACACAAATAATAAATGGTGTAAAAAAGGAGATGGCACTTTGTGATAAATGTGCAAAAAGCTTAGGATTAGAAAATTTGGATTTTAATATGCCAATTAATTTTTCGAACTTTTTAGGAGATTTTTTAAATGGAGCAGTAGATACGGACTTTTTACCAAGCTTTACAAAAACTGGTGTATTGCAATGTGATAATTGTGGTATGACATATAATGAATTTGTAGATACTGGAAAACTTGGCTGTAGTGAGTGCTATGATATATTCTCAAACTTCTTAGACCCAGTTCTTAAAAGTATACACGCATCTGATACACATGTGGGCAGAAGAAGCAGACTTAGCCTAGCAGATAAGAAAAAAGTTGCAGAAGATATGAAGAAAATTAAAAAAATGAATTCGGAAAATGCAAAAGCTGTTAAAAAAGAAGCTAATAGCAAAGAAGAAAAAATAAAAAAATTAAATGCAGATTTGAAAACCGCCATTAAAGAAGAAAGATATGAGGATGCTGCTAAGATAAGAGACGAAATCAAAAAAATGTCTTAGTTGGGGACTGTCCCAAATGTGCCAAAGTTGTCTTCATTGGGGACAGACTTTAACAAGAGCGAAAAAGGAGGAGAGAGTATGCAAAATTGGTATTTACAAAATGGTAAAGATTCAGATGTGGTGATAAGTTCAAGGGTTAGATTAGCTAGAAATTTAATGGATATTCCATTTCCAACAAAGTTTATAAAGGAGCAAGCTAAAAAGGTTTTAGAAACAATAAAGGAAATTACGCCAAGTATTGGTTATGGGCTAAGGTTTATAAACTTAAATGACTTAGATGATATTACAAAAGTAAGTTTAGTAGAAAAGCATGTAATTAGCCCAGAATTAGCTATGGATAAGAAAAAAATAGGTGGTATGGTTATAAATAATGAAGAAAATATTTGCATGATGATAAATGAAGAAGACCATATTCATATTCAGGTTTTTAGTTCTGGATTGGACCTAGAAAATTTAAAAAATTTAGCTATTGAGATAGATGAAAAATTAGATAATATGGTAAATTATGCTAGCCATGAAAAATATGGGTATTTAACTTCCTGCCCAACAAATGTTGGAACAGCAATGAAAGCATCTGTAATGGTTCATTTGCCAGCACTAACAATGACAGGAAATATTGGAAAAATATTTAATATTGTCAATGGCTTTGGCATGAATATTCGTGGAATTTATGGAGAAGGCACACAAAGCCAAGGAGATATTTATCAAATTTCTAATAAACAATCACTTGGAATTACAGAAAATGATATTATTAAGAATTTAAATATTATTACAGAAAGAGTAATTGAACAAGAAAGGATGGCAAGAAAATATTTAGCTAAAAATTCAATAGACTTAGAAGATAGAGTTTACCGCGCATATGGAACTTTGGCATATGCAACAAAACTTTCATCTGATGAGTGTAAAAAACTGCTTTCATATGTAAAATTGGGAACGGATTTGGGAATAATTAAAGAATTAAATGATAGCAAAATATCAAAGTTATATTTATACAACCAACCTGCAAATTTACAGAAGTATGTAGGAAAACCACTAGATGGATATGATAGGGAAATTAAGAGACCAGAAGTAATAAAGGAGATAATGTCAGCTTAGGGACGGGTCCCAGTCGCCCTAATTAGGGCGATTGAGGGACGCTTCACAATAGTTGTAAATAATATAATAAATTAAAGATTTGGAGGAGAAGCGTCCCAACTCACCCTATTTAGGGTGAGTGGGACCCGTCCCCAATCAGGAAAGGAAGTGTATTATTATGATGTATAAATTTACAAATAGAGCTGAAAAAGCCTTGGAATTTGCGGCAGAGCTTGCTGCAGAATTTGGACATAATTATATTGGAACAGAACATATTTTATATGGCTTGGCAAAAGAAGGTACAGGTGTTGCAAGCAAAGTATTAGAAATGCAAAACATTACCCCTGACGAGATTGCACAGGAAATTGACAATTTAATAGGCAGAGGAGAAGAGATTGAGGATATTTCTGATATTGGTTTTACACCTAGAAGCAAAAGAGTAATTGAAAGTGCTTTTATAGAGTCTAGAAAATTAGGCTCTGAATTTATCGGAACAGAGCATTTACTAATTGGTATTATGCGTGAAGGTGATAGTGTTGCTGTTCGTATTATGATGGATTTAAATGTAAGCCCACAAAAATTATACAATGAAATTATTAAGGTTATTAACGAAGATGATAATGCTAGTATGCCTGATAGACAGGGAAATAACAAAGTGCGTGGCAGCTTTAACCAAACTCCAACACTAAATCAATTTGGTACAGACTTAACTAAAAGAGCAGAGGAAGGAAAACTAGATCCAATTATAGGAAGAAAAAACGAGATAGAAAGAGTTATACAAATTCTATCAAGAAGAACTAAAAATAACCCATGTTTAATTGGTGAGCCCGGTGTTGGTAAGACTGCGGTAGCAGAAGGGTTAGCCGAAAAAATAGTTTCAGCTAATGTGCCAGAGATGTTAAAAAATAAAAGAGTTGTAAGCCTAGATATTGCAAGCATGGTGGCTGGCGCAAAATACCGTGGAGATTTTGAGGAAAGAATAAAAAAATGCCTAGAAGAAGTAAAAAAAGCAGGAGATGTTATATTATTTATAGATGAAGTTCATACAATTGTTGGTGCTGGCTCTGCAGAAGGTGCAGTTGATGCTGCAAATATTTTAAAACCATTATTAGCAAGGGGAGAAGTACAAGTTATAGGTGCTACAACCTTGAACGAATACCGTAAATATATTGAAAAAGATAGTGCATTAGAAAGAAGATTTTGTCCAGTAACAGTTGGTGAGCCAACAGAGGAAGAAACAATACAAATATTAAAAGGTATTCGTGATAAATATGAGGCACATCATAACGTAAAAATTACAGATGAGGCAATAAGAGCAGCAGTGGAATTATCTACAAGATATATTAATGATAGATTTTTACCAGATAAAGCAATAGATTTAGTAGATGAGGCAGCATCCCGTGTGAAAATGAGAACTTATACACAGCCAGATGTGCTAAAAAAATTAGAGGATAAAATTGCGGAAATAGGAAAAGAAAAAGAAGAAGCAATTCGTAGCCAAGACTTTGAAAAGGCCGCAAGCCTTCGTGATAAAGAAAGAGAGCAAAAAGAAAAATTAGAAAAAGAGACTGAAAAATGGAAGAATAAAAACAATAAAAATGTAACAGCATTAACAGAAGAAGATATTGCAGAAGTTGTTGCAAGTTGGACAGGTGTTCCTGTAAAAAGATTAACACAAAGCGAAAATGAAAAACTTAAAAATCTAGAGCAAACATTGCATAAAAGAGTAATAGGACAAAATGAAGCAGTAGATGCTGTGGCAAAAGCAATTAGAAGGGGCAGAGTAGGGCTAAAAGACCCAAACCACCCAATAGGCTCATTTCTATTTTTAGGTCCAACTGGTGTTGGCAAAACAGAACTTTCAAAAGCACTAGCAGAAGCATTATTTGGAAACGAGGAAGCTATGATACGTATTGATATGTCTGAATACATGGAGCCACACTCAGTTGCAAAACTAATTGGCTCACCACCAGGATATGTTGGATTTGATGAAGGAGGACAATTAACAGAAAAAGTTAGAAGAAAACCATATTCTGTTATATTATTTGATGAAATAGAAAAAGCTCACCCAGATGTTATGAATATGTTACTTCAAATTCTAGATGATGGAAGATTAACAGATAGCCAAGGAAGAACTGTAAACTTTAAAAATACTGTTATAATAATGACATCAAATATTGGTGCAAGGCTAATTACAGATAAAAACACTTTGGGATTTTCTGCATCAAGTGACAAAAAAGAAGAAACACAAAAAGAATATGAAAACATTAAAAAAGATGTTATGGGAGAGCTAAAAAAACAATTTAGACCAGAATTTATAAACCGTATTGATGAAATTATTGTATTCCACAAATTAAATGATGAAGATGTAAAACAAATAATTGACATTATGTTAAAACAAGTTGAAAAACGTATGAAAGAGCAAGATATTGAAATAGAACTTGATGATAGTGTAAAAGACTTAATTGCTAAAAAAGGTGTGGATACAAATTATGGGGCAAGACCACTTAAAAGGACTATTCAAAACATATTAGAAGATAGAATTGCAGAAGCAATTTTAGATGGAGAAATAAAGCCACATAAATTGGCTAAAATAAGTGCAAAAGATGAAAAGCTAATTATAGAGTAGATTTAAAAAGCTAGCGTAACGCTAGCTTTTTAAATTGGGTTTACATGTACTACAGCTTTGTATATTTTATCCAATGCTTCTACATTTTGCTCTAATTGGTCAGCCAATTTATGGCTTTCAAATGTAGACATATTGCCATCGACATAAATTGTTAAAACAACAACATATTGGTAACCAACAGGGGTAGATGAAATTTCATCTACTTTTTGTATTTCTTTATAATTATGTGCCAAATCAAGTATTATATCTGAAGTGTTTTGGTCAAGTGAAATATCCATTAAAACATTGTAGCTTTCAACAAAAATTTTAACACCAGTTATGCAAATCCAAATAGAAATTCCAATACCAACAACACCATCAAACCAATAAATATTTGCTAAAGTAAGCAAAATTGAAACAAGTGTAAAACTAGTTACAATGCAGTCATTACGGTGGTCTTTGGTATTCGCTTCTAATAATATATTTTTAAATTTTTTAGAAAGGTGCTTGGTGTATATGTATAAAGTGAATTTTACTATTATAGTAATAATACAAACAAATATTAAAAACCATGAAAAAGTTAACTCACTACCATAAATTAAAGTATAAATTGAATCATATAATAATTTAAAAGCAATTACCACCATGGAAATTCCTATAAATAAGGAAAAAATATATTCAGCTTTTCCATGACCAAAATTATGTGTTCTATCTTGAGGTTCACTGGCAATTTTATTACCAATAAAAGTCATTAAAGAAGCAAAAATATCACCAGCACTATTTGCTGCATCTGCAATCATAGCTTGACTTTTAAAAATAAAACCTACGGTTCCTTTAATAATTAATAAAAATAAATTTCCTAAAATTCCAAATAATCCTGCTTTTTTAGTTTGCTTAAAACGGTCCATTTTGTAAAAACATCTCCTTGTTTATTTTATGCAATACAAAATATTATATCATGTATTTTAAAATAAACAAGTGAAAAAATTAAAAGTTGCACAAAAAATGTAACCATGGTATAATTATAACTAGTTCATACAAAGGAGCAGATATATGGAGTTTATGGGTATTATATATATACTTATTTTTATAATTTTTGCATTAGTCATATCAGCAATTTTTCAAATAAGAGCAGCAGGTATAAAAATTAAAGATTTTTGGGGTTTTATTCAGGCAAATGAAATGCTTGATAAATTATATAAATTTTCTAAAAGGGCAAAAACAATGAGCCCACAGGAACAAATTATATTTTTAGCAGAAGCGGAAAAAGTATTTGATGCATATGATAAAATTCCTACAATTGTATGGGAAAATGAGTATCGAAAATATTCGGAAGTTTTGGAAGCATATCAAAATATTCGTGTTTCAAGATGGAGTGAGAAATAAGTGTCGTTTTTGGGACAGTCCCCAAAACGACACTTTTGTCTTACTTAGTGACAGGTTTTGCAAAATTTAATTTACTAGTGTTCCACAATTATATTATGAAAGTGAAGTCCGCGCAGGCGGAGCGCTAGCGTAGTTCTAGAGCCTTCCAACCACTTAACCCATGTCAAAAATTTATTTTTGACATGAGGAAGGAAGGCGACAGCAAGGACAAACGTCATAATATAATTGTGGGACATCAAGCAATAATTAATACTTGTTTTCGGAACCTGTCCCCAAAAAACTCAATAAAAAATTTAGCAATAAAATACAAAAAATTACATATAATATATAGAAAATAAAAAAAGGAAAGTGAATTTTGTATGAAAATTAGATATTTTGACCATGCGGCAACAACACCAGTAGGGGAAAATGTATTAAAAGCAATGCTTCCATATTTTTGTGAGGAATATGGTAATGCTTCATCAATATATAGCATAGGAAGGCAGTCACGAAAAGCAATAATTGAAGCAAGGAAAAAAGTTGCACAAGCTATTGGAGCAAAACCACATGAAATTTACTTTACTTCATGTGGAAGTGAAAGTGATAATTTAGCAATTAAAGGAGTTGCATATGCAAATAAAAATAAAGGAAACCATATTATTACAAGTAAAATAGAACACCCAGCTGTTTTGAATACTTGCAAAACTTTGGAACAACAGGGTTTTGAAGTGACTTATTTAAATGTGGATGAAAATGGTTTTGTGGATTTGCAGGAATTGGTAAATTCAATTAAGCCCACCACTATTTTAATTACTATAATGTTTGCAAATAACGAGATTGGCACAATTGAGCCAATTGCAGAAATAGGCAAAATTGCTCATAAAAATGGAATTATATTCCACACTGATTGTGTCCAGGCAATAGGTAATGTAAGGCTAAATGTAAATGAATTAAATATTGATTTACTATCAATGTCAGCACACAAGTTTTATGGTCCAAAAGGAATAGGTGCGCTTTATATAAGGGAAGGAATAGAAGTAGAAAAAATACAAGATGGTGGACATCAAGAAAGGGATAAAAGGGCTGGCACAGAAAATGTGGCAGAAATTGTTGGTCTGGGTGAAGCAATAGATGAAATTTATAAAAATTATGATGAATATAATAAAAAGCTGACAGATTTAAGAGATTACTATATACAAAAGGTGCAGGACAAAATTCCAACTTGTAAGTTAAATGGAGATAGAATAAAAAGACTACCAGGAAATGCTAATATATCTTTTCCAAATATAAATGCACAAGAGCTATTAATAGAACTAGATAAAAAGGGAATTTGTGCTTCAGCAGGTTCTGCTTGTAGTAGAGGCTCTGGAAATGGCTCACATGTTTTAAGTGCAATAGGTTTACCTATAAGTTTAGCAAATGGAAGCTTGCGCACAACATTTGGAAAAGATAATACAATGGAAGATGTGGACTTTTTAGTGAATTCTTTAGTAGAAATTGTACCAAAATTGCAAAAATAGCAAAAAACACTAGTAACTAACTAGTGTTTTTTCATACTGTTGACAAAATATATACAAATATTTTGTAAAGTTTCTGACTAAAAATACAAATAAGGTATTTACAAACGAACAAAATTTGATATAATAAAGATGGTTAGAAAAGGAACCAAAAAGCACTTTGAAAATTTAATATATTTTATGCAAAAAATCTAATAATAATTTGTATTAGAATTTTCAGAGTGCTT
>CALXVE010000006.1 GCA_944391885.1 uncultured Clostridia bacterium
GGTGTTATGAGTTTTGAAGAAATGGATGCAATGATGTATAAAATTGAAGGAGAAGATTTATATTTAATTGGTACAAGTGAGCATTCTATGATTGGTAAATTTAAAGACCAATTGCTACCCAAAAATCAATTACCATATACAATGACTTCTTATTCACCATGCTTTAGAAAAGAAAAAGGTGCACATGGTATTGAAGAACGTGGTGTTTACCGTATTCATCAATTCGAAAAACAAGAAATGATAGTAGTATGTGAACCAGAAAATAGCTGGGAGTGGTATGATAAGCTATGGTCATATACAGTTGAATTATTTAGAAGCATGGATATTCCTGTTCGTACACTTGAGTGTTGTAGTGGAGACTTAGCAGATTTAAAAGCTAAAAGCTGTGATGTTGAAGCTTGGAGTCCAAGACAGAAAAAATATTTTGAGGTTGGAAGTTGCTCTAATTTAACAGATGCACAAGCAAGACGTTTAGGAATTAGAATTAAAGGTGAAAAAGGAAATTATTATGCACATACATTAAATAATACTGTTGTTGCTCCTCCTCGTATGTTAATTGCACTACTAGAAAACCACTATAACGAAGATGGCAGTGTTACTATACCAGAAGTGTTATGGCCATACATGGGTGGAACTAAGGTTTTAATGCCTAAAAAATAATTTTGAAAGGATTTTTGTTATGTTGATTAAAAACCCTATATTAACAGTTTCAGCTGTAAGCCCTAAGCAATACCCAAAAGATAATTTACCAGAAATTGTTCTGGTTGGCAAATCAAATGTAGGTAAATCTTCGTTCATAAATACTTTAGTTAATCGCAAAAAATTAGCCAGAACCAGTAGCGAACCTGGCAAAACTAGGCAAATAAACTTTTATAACATGGATAATAAATTTTATTTGGTTGATTTACCTGGATATGGATATAGTAAAATGTCAAAACAAGAACAAGAAAAAGTCGGAAATTTTATAGAAGAATATTTGCAAAAAAGCAAAAATATAGCTCTAATTGTTTTTTTACTAGATATTCGTCATGAACCAACTTCAAATGATAAATTAATGTATGACTATATTTTTAAAACAAATTTACCTTGCCTAATAATTGCAAATAAGGCTGATAAGATTGCTGTTACTAAAGTAGAATCAGCAGTTAATAGCCTGCAAGAAATCTTAAATCCTTTAAAAGACATTGTTTTTCTTCCATTTTCAAGTGAAAGAAAAATTTATACAGATGATGTTTGGAATATCTTAAAACAGTACATCCATTGACTATTTTATGTTTTTGTTATATAATAGTTGTATGTTCAATAAGAACTAGCACATTTCTATTTGTTCTAATTGAGCAAATAAAATCAAAGGGGGCCATTTTATGGCATCAGGTAGTCTTAAGCAGTATGCAGTCGTAGGTTTCCTTTCTGACGATGAAGCGCATAGCGCAATGAAAGCTGCACTTCGGGAATTCAGAAGTGACCTCAGCACCTTTCACAATCTGAGTCATTGTGAAGGTAATATTGTCTATCTTCACGCCCGAAACCTTGAGGAAAAAAAGTATATTGAAAACTTCCTCTTGGCACAACCAGGAGCGCAACCCAAGGGTTGCCGTTGTAAGATTTGAGGCTATATATAGAGGGTGTCCTTTTTAGGACACCCTCTCCCTGTTATTTTACAATCTTTCTAATTCTTTTTTCTATGCTTTCTTTTCCCAACACTTGCATAATTTCATATAAATCCGGTGTGTTTTGCCTTCCTGTTAAGCTTACCCTTAATACAGTACTAACATCTCCCACGTGACCTGGCCATTTTTCTGGCTCTTGCTTAAACATTTTTACTTCTCTTGCATATCCTAATTCTTCAGATAAGTCCTTAATTTTATCAAACCATGCTTGTTTTTCATCATTTATGTCAAAATATTTTTGCAAATATAATTTTAGAATTTTCTTTATTTCCTCATGTTCATTAATTTTTCCATACTCAAGTTCATTATTATTTAAAAATTCCTCATCATACATGTATATAATGGCATTTTTTAAATCAGACCATTTACTAATATCTTTTCTTGGTTTAGCATTTCCTCTTTCTATACCTAAAATTTTTAAAGCATATTCTTTATCATCTAATAATTTTAAAAGTTCAGCATCATAAGTTTTTGCCCAATTATATGCCTCATTATATACCTCTTCAGCAGTAAACTTTGATATTACATTTTTGGAAATATCCAAAATCTTAATAATGTCAAATAATGCTCCACTTACACTCATTTTATTTAGTTGCAAATCAAAATCATCTAACAAAGCATTTGGATTTGCCTTTCTCCAGCTTTCAAAATTAGAATTAGCAATATTCATTAAATATTCCACAACAGCCTCTTTAGGAATTCCCTCTTCTGTATAATAACTAACAGCTGCCTCTGGATCTTTACGTTTACTTAATTTTCTTTTTCCACCATTATCTTCTTTCATGATTGGCGAAATATGCGCATATTTAGGTGTTTTAAAACCAAGCATTTGAAATAACTGCAAATGCAAGGGAATTGAAGAAAGCCACTCATCACCACGGATAACATGTGTTGTGTGCATTAAATGGTCATCAACAGCATGTGCAAAGTGATATGTTGGAAGTCCATCAGCTTTAATAATAACAATATCTTGGTCATTTTCAGGAAATTCCACATTTCCTTTTATAATATCATGATGTCTAATTTTTTTATCTTCTCTACCAGGAGATTTTAGCCTTATTATATATGGCTCCCCTACTTTTATTTTTTCTATAGCTTCTTCGACTGTTAAATTTCTGCAATGAGCCCATACTCCGTAATATCCCGGTCTTATTTTGGCATTTTCCTGTTTTTGCCTCATTTCGTCTAATTCTTCTGTACTACAAAAACATGGATATGCCTTTCCCTGTTCTATCAAATATTTTGCATATGCTTGGTAAATATCTTTTCTTAATGATTGTTTATATGGTCCATAATCACCAATTTCCTCTATTTCACTTGTCATACCCTCATCAGGAGTTAACCCAAAATCTTTTAAAGAATTTATAATACCTGTTACACCATTTTCCACTTCTCTTTTTTGGTCAGTATCTTCAACTCTTAAAAAGAATACTCCATTTGTTTGTTTTGCCATTTTTCTAGCAATTACCACTTGATATAAAGAACCCAAATGCACAAAACCAGTTGGGCTGGGTGCAAACCTTGTTACAATTGCCCCTTCTTCTAGTTTTCTTTCTGGATATTTTTCTTCATAATATAAAATTGGTTTTGCATTTGGAAAAATTAAATCAGCTAAATCTTTGTAATTCATAATTACACACAATCCTTTCTTAAGGTACAAATCTGGTTAGAAAAAAAATTTATTTTTCAACCTTTAAATAAACAAATTTTAACGTGCTTATATAAGCACGTTACTATTTTACAACATTTTTAATTAATATTCAATGGGTTGACTCTTAATCATTTGAATTAATTCTGGCATAGCCACTTCATTGTTTGCAAATCTTTTAAACATATCTATATCATTTTGTGTAATTTCCATACCTTCTATTGCTAAATCATTTTGGATATTTTCTATATTAAAATTAAAAACTTCTTCATTAAACATTTTTTTACCCTCCAAAATTTAATTTATAGTATAACCACACTACATATCTATTATACCACAAATTTTCAAAAAAGTCCAGTCTTGCTGATGTCGCTTTTAGGGACAGTCCCCAAACTACCACTTTTGTCCTACCTAGGGACAGGTTTGTGCTGAAAAAAGAGCCTTAAATAGGCTCTTTAAAATATGAATTCATATAATTTATATAAATTTCAGATTATTTTTTGTTTACTAAATCTTTTAAAGCTTTACCAGCTTTGAATACAGGTGCTTTAGATGCAGGAATTTTAATTTCTTCTTTAGTTTGTGGGTTTCTTCCTTTTCTAGCAGCTCTTTTTCTAACTTCAAAAGATCCAAATCCAACTAATTGAACTTTATCTCCTTTTGTTAATGCTTCTGCTATTACTGTTGTAAATGCATTTAATGCTACCTCAGCATCTTTTTTTGTTGCTCCTGTTTTAGTTGCCATAGCTGAAATTAATTCTGATTTGTTCATTTTAATATACCTCCTATAAGATTTTGAATATGTAGAAGTTTTTCTACTAATAACTTAATTCGTCATTATTTGATAAAATCCTTCTTTTTTTTTACTATTTTTTTCTGTAAAGCCTAGATTTTTGCAGGTTTTACATATGTCAAGTCGTGTACGCCTTTATTTTAGCCTGATGCGCGTTTTTCCTTACTAGCATGCAGGTTTAAGAATTCATAAATATTTTGTCAATATGGTACCATAAATTTTTCTTCTTTAGAAAAAATTCTAAGTAGTACCACTGAAATTCCATATATTACAAAAGCTATTAATATTGATAATATTGTAACCATATTAACATTTTTTATTACAGAAAATAAATATAAATATGTATAATATGATGTTCCACCCATAACGCAAATTGCTATTAATGGTTTAACTATAAATTTTTTATAATCTATTTTTAAATTAATTTCTTTTTTTAGAATTTTAAATTCAATACTTACTGCTATCATATGGCAAACTGCTGTTGCAAACGCCGCACCTGACGTTCCACCCAAAATAAAAACTTCTGGATTAATAGGAATCAGCAATAGATTTAAAATTAATTTAATTATAACCCCAGTTCCAAGCGCAACCGTTGGAACAAATAATTTACCCAGTCCATGTAATGTTGCACTAATGGTTTGTTCTAATACTATAAATATAATACTTAAACAACTAATTTGATATATAAAACTTCCTGAAGTTGCATTTGGAAATAGTAATTTTAAAATTGGTTCTGCAAATATAATCATACAAAACATAAATGGCAAACCTATTAGTATACTAATTAGCATAGAAAAAGAAACTCTTTTTCTAATAATTTCAATATCTCCAACGGCTTTATTAGAAGATATAGATGGAATTAAAGCTGTAGCAAATGCTATATTTAAAGACATTGGAAGTGTCACCAATGTATCTACCTTCCCACTTAAAATTCCATATTGTGTTTTTGCTTGCTCACTACTTAAAAAATTCTTTAATCCTCTTACAACTGTCATTGAATCTATATTTTTATTTATTGTACCCATTATACCTGTAAGTGACATAGGCACAGAAACAGATAATATTTGTTTTAACGTTCTTCTTACTCTTGTTGCTTTGTGATTAACTGTATTTTTTATTTCCCATGCGATTTCTTTTTTCATATTTTTATAATATTTGTATAAATATGAAAAACATAGTATTGTTGCTAGACTTGTTGCCAAATTTGCTCCAGCAGCCATAACAGTTGTATTAACACCAGATAGAATGCTAATTATTTCTACTAATGTTATAGAAAAAACTGTTTTAAAAAATTGTTCTAAAGTTTGTGAATTTGCTGTTACTTTTAAATTTTCTCTACCACTAAAATATCCTTTTATAACACATGAAATTGATACAAAAAATATTGATGGTGAAAGTGCTACAAGTGTCAATTCTGCCTCTGGAATTTGTAAAACATTTTGTGCAATAAATTTTGCTCCTAAAAATAGAATAGTGCTAGATAAAAATCCCAGTGTACCAAAACTAATTAACGCTATTTTAAAAATATGGTGTGCACCTTTATGGTCACCAATTGCAACTTTTTCAGAAATTAATTTTGAAACAGCATTTGGAACTCCCATTGAAGAAATTGTTAAAAATAGAGCATAAATTTGAAATCCGCTACTATAAATTGCATTTCCTATATCGCCAAACCCTTCTCTATTTGTTAAATAAAGTTTATATATCACTCCTAGACACTTTACTAAAATTTGTGAAAACATTAAAACAAAAACACTCTGCATAAAACTTTCTTTTTGTATTGCTCTTTTTTTCATTTTTGCCTCTTTTCCCTATGTTTTTGTTAAATTTTATGCAGTGATACTAAATTTTAGACATTAAGTCTAATATCAAATTGTCCATTTGGCTTATAAAATACAATTAAAATCAACATTTTTCGTAAAATCTCTTGTTTTTTTCTTCATTTTATAGGATAATATATATGTATGATTAGAAAGAAAGCGGTGAACTTTTTTGAAAATAATAGATAACTTTTTAAAGTTTTTAAAAACAGATAGAAATACATTTGCAACATATATTTTAACATTAATTTCTGCATATATTTTAATTGATAGAATTGTAGAATTACTGTTTATTATATTTACCGGTGTTGCTTATTCATATTGGGGACCAATAGAATATTCCTTTGCATTAGCATGTATAACCTTTGCATTTTTATTCTCAGGTGGTTCAAAATTTGCTAAATCTGATGTTGATAAATTGCGAATTTTCCACACATTTATAATAACCTTTTATGTGGTTGCAATGTCAGCAGGTGTGCAATGGCTTAACCAAGCATTATGGATAGGATTATTATCACTTCCAAACTATGTAGATTTGGCAACTAATTTCTATTATTTATTTAGGCCTGCATTTACAGCACTAGGGCTTTACATACCACTTGTCACATTTTATAAATTATTTAAATGGCTATTATTTACAATTAATGATACAAAAGATATTCGTGATTCCATATTTGATTATGGTGGAATCAGTTTATCTTCAGATAAAGAAGCACATGGAGCATATACTTGTGAGGTAAAAGTCTGTGTAGACTCAGAAAATGGTCAAGATATATGTATTCCGGAAAGCAAGCGTTTTGAATCATTTTTGGTTGTTGGTGTTTCTGGTTCTGGCAAAACTACAATGGTTTATGAACCAATGCTTGCCAGAGATATAGAAAGAAAATCTTTCTTTAAAGAAGTATCTAAAGAACTTGGCTTTACCGCATTAAAAACAGGTCTTGCAACTATTAATTGCCCTTATGATAATGACTATATAAATGAACACTTTAGTTTAGACATGTTAGTTCCAAACCCAGATAAAATAGATACTTATAAAGCATTTATGAAAAAAATGATTATTAGTAGTTCTGGAGATAAAATTGTATATAGAAATATGGGTATTACATATGTTTCTGCTGAACATGAATCTGTAGAAAAAATCAAAAAAGTAGCTGATAATTTTCATATACCAGTTAACTTAGTAGACCCAAACCGTGCAGACTCACCTGGATTGAACCCATTTGTTTATTCTGACCCTATAAAAACAGGTGTTGCAATTTCTTCTGTGTTAAAAGGACTATTTGTACATAGTAGACCAGACACAGAACTTGCATACAGAGAAAATGAAGCTGTACAAATTATGGAAAACTTATCAATTTTATTAAAAGAAATGTATCCTTTACAACATGAAGGATTACTTCCAAACCTAGAGGATATGCTAAATATGCTAACAGACTTTAGCTTAGTAGAAAAGACTGTTGAGGAAATGAAGCAAATTCCTGAACTAGCAGAAAAATATCGTATTTTAATTAAATATTTTGAAAATAACTTTTATGAAAACGGTAAAAATGTGTTTAATGCAAAAAAATCTGTTTCTACTGCATCTGCTGAATTAGATAATTTACTAAGATATCCAGGTGTTAAAAATATTTTATGTAATAGGTCTAATAACCTAGAATATGATAAAATTTTAGCAAATGGTGATGTAACTTTACTATGCACACGCAGAGGTGATTTAGGAGAAACCGCACATAAGGCTTTTGGTTTATTCTTCCTATTACTAATGCAACAATCTGTGCTTTCAAGACCAGGAAATGACAGCACACGTATACCACACTTTTTATATATTGATGATTTTCCTGCATATATTTGTAAAGCAACAGAACCAATATATACTTTATACCGAAAATATAAAGTTGCTACAGTACTAGATTCTCAAAACATATCGCAATTAAAAGGTGATGCTTATACAGATTCTCGTGGTACTTATTTTAGAGATTTAATTTTAGCTAATACTGTTAATAAATTTATATTTGGTAATGCTTTACCAGAAGATGTTAAATGGTGGGAAACTGCAATGCAAGATAAGAGAGAGTGGGATTGGACTAATACATACAATGCTGATAAAACAGAATATGATCCTAAAAAAGGTAGCATTAAATATAAATGGACTCCAAATTTTGCAGCTGGTAAAATCATGTCCTTAAAGTCTAAACAGGTTATTTATAAAATAAAAGACTTAAAAGGCAAGAGTATTGTTAATAAAGGTAAAGTAGATTTTATGGAAGCTAAATACAAAACACCACAAAAAGTTAAGAACTACGATTTTAGCAAATTTACTAATGGTATTTACAATTCAGAGTCAGTGGCCAAAAAAATATTTAACAAAAACAGGGGCAATTATGCAGCAGCCACTTCTAGTAATGATAATTATGATGTGGAACGTGAATATGACCCAATAAAAACAGATACATCTGATTCAAATTACTTTTTAGATAATGATGATGCAATTATTTTTGATTTGAATAAAAAGAAAAACGATAATGCATAAGTAAATATAAATATAAACTATTGTTTTTTTACATTAATTATGCTATAATTTAATTATTGTATATTTTATACAATTAAAAATCTCAGCTAGATTGGATTACTCTGAAAGGAGAATTTGCTATGAGCTATGTTCCTAATCTTGATGATTGTACCTATGATGATGAAATGGGTGCATTCTACGATCCAGAATCTGGTGATTACTACATGGACGATGCCGATGGTAATATCTACAGGTTGGGTGATGACTCTCCCTGTAATTAACATTAACATTAAAACCACTTGATTTTCTAGCTGAGAAAAACCCCAAGTTCAATAACTTGGGGTTTTTTTAAATTCCTAATAATTTAACTTCAATATTTTCCATTTTATATTTTTGTGTTTGCTCATCTAATTTAAATTCTACTAATGTTTTTTCTAGTGTTTCCTCATTTTGTCTTAAATCTGTTGTAAAATATAATTTAATATTAGATATTTCCACTCTATTTATTACAATTGTTTTAAATGTTTCTGCCATATGTTTTTCATCTTCACAAACTAATATTAGTTGTGGAAGCTGCATATATCCAGAATCTCCTGTCTGATAATTTTCATAAAAGTCCTTATATAGCTTCATTTTATCAACTGTTTTCTTTTCCCAGTCATCTTCCCTACGTATTACCTCAAAAACAAATTGTATTGATTTATTATTCTTAGTTAATTTTACACTTCCGCCACTTGCTTTAAATGTTTTTCCTGCCATTTTAGCTGTAAATGCCGGTTTTGGCATATAAGAATCAAATGCTTTTACTTTTCTTAAATATGCTATCATAACTTGATTTCCAGCTAATCTTTTTTTAATCATTGCAACAGGTTTTGTGTTATCTGTTGGCTGCCACTTACAGTCAATTCCACGCGAATTAAGCAGATATTTCCCCATTTTTTCTAGGCAGTAAATACGGTAAATTCCCTTTCCATCTTCTGAATCAAAATAATATCTAGTTAATATTTTTGTTTTTACTAATTGCTCTAATTTTGTATTTAGTTTATCTTGTGAACCAATTTCAATTCCTTTCCACTCTAGCATTTGTAATAATTGCCTTGAAGTAATAAATTCAAATTCATTTACTAATTCCATAATTGCAAAATGAAGGTCATTTATATGCCCTATATTAATTCTATGGATAATTTGGTTCATTGATACATATCCATCTTTTCCATCAAAAACTTTAAGTTCACCTTTCCTAATTGCAAAAGGTGATACGGTTGCTTTAATTTCATTATCTTCTACCATAATTTTCCTCCTTTTAATCTCTAGTTAGTAGATTAAATAATTGATTATACTTTTAATAAGTTATATCTAATTATTAATACATTGTACTAATAACAGTTTATATTGTAGCATATTAATTAAATTTTGTCTAATTTTTTCTAAGCAAGCTTGATATTTCTGAAAGTTTTAAATATCTCCACTCTCCCAATTTTAAATCCTTAACAGATAGGAGTCCTATCTTACTCCTATGAAGTGCTAAAACTTTTTTTCCTACTCCTTCGCACATACGCCTTACTTGTCTATTTTTTCCTTCATGAATTACTATTTCAATTCTAGAAATTTGTTTTTCTTTATCTATTTTCATAATTCTAACCTTAGCAGGTCTTGTAATACATTCTCCAATATCTACTCCATTTTGCAGATTTTCTATTTCTCCTTCTGTAATTATTCCTTTTAAAGTCACTTGATATGTTTTTGTAATTTCATGTTTCGGGTGAGTTACCTCAAATATAAAATCACCATCATTACTTAAAATTAAAGCACCAGAAGTATACATGTCAAGTCTTCCAACTGGAACTACATGTTCTTTAACATCTTTTATAAGTTCCATTACAGTTGGTCTTTCAAATTGGTCCTTCATTGTTGTTACATACCCTATTGGCTTATTTAATAATATATATACTTTTTTAGTATTATTATTAATCTTTTTGTTTTCAAATTCAATTTCATCTTTTTCTGGATTTATTTTTGTTCCAAGCTGATTTACAACTTTTCCATTTACTTTTACTTTTCCTGCCAAAATAGCTTCTTCTGCTTTTCTCCTAGAACACACTCCTTGGTTTGCTAAAAACTTTTGTAATCGCTCTTCCATCTTAATTCTTCCTATTCTTTTTCTAATTCTTCTAAAACTTTGCTAAAATATTCTGGTAGTGGCGCTTCTAGATGCATCTGCCTTTTTGTAATGGGATGTATAAAATCCAAACTTGCGCTATGTAACATTTGCCCTTCCACACCAAATTCATTTTTTCCACTAGAATATACCATATCCCCAACTACAGGATGTCCAATTTCTGCCATGTGAACTCTAATTTGATGAGTTCTACCAGTTTCAATTCTAACTTCTATATATGTATAATTTTTAAATCTTTTTAATACCTTAAAATGTGTAATAGCTTCTTTTCCTTTTTTAGTAACAGACATTTTCTTTCTGTCTTTTTCACTTCTTCCAATTGGCATATTAATAGTCGCTTCGTTTTCACTTATTACACCTCTCGCAAGTGCAAGATATGTCTTTTTTACTTGCCTATTTTGTATCTGCTGACTAATTCCGCAAATGTGCTTTATCATTTTTAGCAATTATTAATAATCCAGATGTATCTTTATCTAGCCTATGCACAATACCGGGTCTTAGCTCACCACCTATCCCAGATAAATTTTTGCAATGTGCCATTACTGCATTTACAAGTGTACCATCTGGGTTTCCGTACAGCAGGGTGCACAACCATACCTTTTGCCTTATTTACTACAATAATAGCATCATCTTCGTAAATAATATCTAATGGTATTTTTTGTGCCTCTAAATTAGTAGACTTAGCCTCTGATATTATTATATTAATTTTGTCATCTATCTGTAATTTATATGAAGCTTTTGAAACTTTTCCATTTACAGTAATGTTCCCTTCTTCAATTAGTCTTTGTACCGCCATGCGTGATATATCTTCTATTTCTGCAATATATTTATCTAATCTTTGTCCTTCTTCTTTTACAATTAGTTCCTTCAATCTAATCTCCTTTTTATAATCAATATATATGTTACACAACTATTTTCTAGCACCAAATCTCTAAAATCTAAATTTTAGATCTTTGGTGATCAATGTTTAGTCAGCTAAACGTTCATAAACCACAAAATAGTCATCTGTATATAGCTGTTTGTAATTGTCATCCCTTGATAAAAACATATTTAGTTTTGTCTTTTTACCAATAATAACATGTGTTATATCATATTTCTCCATTTTATTCTCATAATATGCACTAATACTAGAAACACTAATATAATCAGAGAAAATATCCCTTCCTTCCCATTTTCCTTCTTCATTTTTACTTCCATTAAATTCTGGTGCATACAAATCTGCCCTTGAATCAATAAATACTGGAATTCCTCTGAATATCAAATAGCTGCCATAATTATATTCATTAAATAGTCTCATATTTTCAATATCAATATTTTCTAAAATATAATTTGCTGCATCTACTGGGTAAGATTTTTCATTAACAAAATGGTCATTTTCTTTACCTTTGTACATTAATAGACTTAATGTTACAGCTATAGCAATTGTTAAAATTTTTCCTAAAATGCTAGTCATATATTCCATAAGTATTTTTGTAAGCTGTGGACTATATTTTTCTATTAATGAACTAACCATTTTTGCAAATATAAATCCACATATTATTACAAATATTGAAGCTTGCCTTCTAGACATAAAGCATAATAGTGTAAGTCCCCCGAGCATAAAGAAATCACGCAAAGTTGCTTTTGTATCTGTGAATATTAGTAGCAAAATATATACTATAAATACAACTAACATTGGAATATTATTAATTAATGTTAATGGTTGATGCTCACTAATATTTTGTGTGGTGTTACCTTCCATTGTTTTTACAAGATATGTGTATGGGGTTGTTCCTATTGGTGTTAAAAGTCCTGTAAAAGCACATATAACCATTATAAGTATAAGCCATTTAACAGCAGGTTCCTTTTTAAATATTACCTTATATGGATTTTTTCTTCTATTTTGAGCATTAACTTCTGTTTCTTCTTTTTTCAATTGTAAATGTGCTATTTTTTCTTGTTGTTTTCCTATTTCTTCTGGATTACCTTTTTTAGTTATTTTTTTAAGTTTTAATTCGTTCCATCTAATTTTAAACCAATAATAAATTTTTGCATCACAAGTAGCAGCAATTAAATATTCTACAATATATGGTAAATATAGCACAAAGTAAAATGGCCATACTGCAGCATGTAAATTTGCAATTAAAATTGGAATAATTACTAAGTACACTGCATATCTTTTCCTTTTAGTTTTTATAAACTGCTCAATAAATAGTATCGTAAGGGCAAATAATATAAATGTAGCTAGTTGTGCCCTTGCTGCAATAAAGTTTTTTAATAAATACATAATAATCATTGCCATAATTAAACTAATAAATGGATTTTTACATAGTTTATTTAAAGTATAGTAAACTACTATTCCAAGTATCATTGCTAAAATAATTGTGACAATATATATTGCACAAAATCCACCTATTCCGATGTTTTCCCCTGCTTGATAAACTAGATATGTTCCCACATCATAAGCCCAATGAGGATATGTATATGGTAAATCCTCATGCCAGGAAAATGGATCTTGCATGTCTACTTCTCCAGTTTCAATTATATGTTTACCTATTGCAATTGTATAATATGTATCATTTTGAAAAGTTACTGGTGTGAGTGCAAAGCAAAAAATAAGAATACAAAATATAGCAACTACATGAAATTTTAATTTGGTTTTATTTGACATATCTTTTTCTCTCCTTACATACAATTGCAATTATATCAAATTTGCACTTTATAGACAAGTAAATATAAAAAAAAGATGTATCAAGTTGATACATCTTTAAAAATGTTTTATCCATTAATTTGTTTTGCAACTTCTTCTGCAAAATTTTCTTCTCTTTTTTGTAATCCTTCACCTTTTTCAAATCTAACAAATCTAAGAATTTTTGCTCCTTTAGATTCTACTAGTTTTCCTACTTTTTGGCTTGGGTCTTTTACAAATTCTTGCTCAACTAAGCAGATTTCTCCATAGAATTTTCCAATTCTACCTTGCACAATTTTTTCAGCAACAGCTTCAGGTTTACCTTCATTAACAGCTTGTGCTTTTAAAATTTGCATTTCATGTGCTACTCTATCTTCTGGAACATCTTCTCTAGATAAAAATTCAGGTCTTGCTGCAGCAATTTGCAAGCAAATATCTTTTGCTAATGTTGAATCTCCACCTTCCATTTCAACTAGAACACCGATTTTTCCATCCCCATGGATATAGCTTTCAACCAATCCTGTTCCTTCAAATCTTTCAAATCTACGAATTGACATATTTTCACCAATTGTAGCAATTTTATTTGTTAAAACTTCTTGAACAGTTTTGTCTGGTTCAGCTTCTGATTTTTGTGCCAATAATTCTTCTACTGTAGCAGGAGCTTTATTAACTATTTGTTTTGCAACATCTTTAACAAAAGTTCTAAATTCTTCGTTTTTAGCAACGAAATCTGTTTCAGCATTAACTTCTACTACTGCACCTATTTTATGGTCTTCTGTAACATATGTAGTTACTAAGCCTTCTGCTGCGATCCTATCAGATTTTTTAGCAGCTTTTGCAATTCCCCTCTCACGCAAAAGTTCAATTGCTTTTTCTTCATCTCCATTAGTTTCTGTCAATACTTTTTTGCAGTCCATCATGCCTGCACCAGTTCTTTCTCTTAATTTCTTAACTTGTTCAGCACTAATCATTTAAAATTCCTCCTTTTTTAAGGATTTAACCTTTTATTATTCAGCTGTTTCTTCTGTTTCAGCTTTTTTTCTTGTTCTTTTTGGTTTTTCTACTTCTTCAGCCTTTTCTTCTTCAGGCTCTACAGTTTCCTCTACTTCAGCCACAACTTCTTCCATATCTGTAGGTTCAGCTGTTTCTACTTCTTCTGTAGCAACTTCCATAGATTCACCTTGTCTTCCTTCAATAACTGCATTTGCCATACAATCTGCAATTAATTTAACTGCACGGATTGCATCATCATTTCCAGGAATAGCATAATCTACTTCTTCTGGATTACAGTTAGTATCTACTAAACCAATAACTGGAATTCCTAGTTTTCTAGCCTCTAAAATGCCTATTCTTTCCTTTTTAGGGTCTACAATAAACAAAATATCTGGTAGTTTTTCCATTTCTTTAATTCCACCAAGGTTTTTCTCCAATTTTTCCATTTCTTTCTTTAAAAGAATTACTTCTTTTTTTGGTAGAACTTCAAAAGTTCCATCTTCTTGCATTTTTTCAAGTTCTAATAATCTACCAATTCTTTTTCTTATTGTTATAAAGTTTGTTAAAGTACCACCTAGCCACCTTTGGTTAACATAGTACATACCGCATTTTTCAGCAGCTTCTTTTACGCACTCTTGTGCTTGTTTTTTTGTACCTACAAATAGAACTGTTTTTCCTTGTTCTGCTTGTTCTTTTAGAAAAGCATAAGCTTCATCTAATTTTTTAGATGTTTTTTGTAGGTCAATGATATGGATACCATTTCTAGCTTGGAAAATATATTCAGCCATTTTAGGGTCCCATCTTCTTGTTTGATGTCCAAAATGAACACCAGCTTCTAGTAATTGTTTCATTGCAACTACTGCCATATTTAATTCCTCCTTTTAGTTTTTCCTCCACATTGTTACAGGCGTATAAAAAAACTTGCTTAAAGTATAAGAAAATTTTGCGTGATATAGTTTTCTATACCTTTGCACAAGCACTATTTTTACACTTACAATGTGTGTGTATTTTTCAACAGAGATATTATACCAAAAAAGTGCTGCAAATGCAACACTTTTTGTTAATTTTGTGAATTCAATTTGTAAATATTGTAAATTTATTCTTCTACTTTTTCAAATTGGTCCTTAGAAGCCCCACATAATGGACATACCCAGTCTTCTGGTAAATCTTCCCATTTTACACCATGTTCTGCTTCATCATATATATATCCACATAATTGGCAAACGTATTTATTCATTTTCTTCACTCCTATCTCTGTTTTTATTGTTTATTATGCTCTACTGTTTTGGCATTTCTAGTATTAGTCTGCAAAATATCTTTTCATTAATCCGTCAAATCCTCTACCATGACGTGCTTCATCTTTGCACATTTCGTGTACTGTATCATGAACGGCATCATAGCCAAGTTCTTTTGCTCTTGTAGCAAGCATTTTCTTTCCTTCACATGCTCCATGTTCAGCCATTGCTCTTAGTGTTACATTTTTCTTTGTATCTGGGTAAACTACCTCTCCTAATAATTCTGCAAATTTAGCTGCATGTTCAGCTTCTTCCCATGCATATCTTTTAAAAGCTTCTGCAATTTCTGGGTATCCTTCTCTATCTGCTTGACGACTCATAGCTAAGTACATACCAACTTCTGTGCACTCACCTGTAAAATTTTCTCTTAATCCTTTTACAACTTCTTCATCCAAACCTTGTGCAACTCCAATTTTGTGTTCATCAGCATAAGATTTTTCTGCTGTTTCATCTCTTAATTCAAATTTATCCTTTCCTGCTCCGCATTGTGGGCATTTTTCTGGTGCTTCTTCTCCAATGTGGACATATCCACATACTTTACATACATATGCTTTCATTAACTTTTCCTCCTATAATGAATTTGCTTTTTTTAAAGCTACATCTATTTTAATTTATTTTTTTATAAATTTCAAGTTTTTTAATTTTTTTTATAAAATTTATACAATTTTGTCAAAAAATGTGATATACTTTCCATGTATTTAGAAAGGATGTTGTAATTATGAATTTAAATAGATGTTGTCGTTGTGGTTGTTTTTTTGTATCTGATAATAGTGTGTGCCCTAATTGTGCACAAAAAGACCAATATGAAATGAATCATTTAAAAAATTTTTTAGAAGAAAATCCAAATTCAATTAATATAAATGATTTGGCTAATTCTACTGGAATTTCTTCTAAAAATTTAAATAGGTTCTTAGCGCAAGAACAATTTTCGGATTTTAATACACAAATTAAACAGCTTTAAGTATATAAATTCAGTCTCCTGCAATTGTAGTATAACGTTTGTCCTTGCTGTCGCCTTCCATCCGCATGTCAAAAATAAATTTTTGACATGGGTTAAGTGGTTGGAAGGCTCTAGAACTACGCTAACGCTCCGCCTGCGCGGACTGCACTTATATACTACAATTGCAGGAGATTAATTTTTGTCATATTTTGTCGAAAACTTTTTTGTAAATTTTTACCATTTTATGTTGTTTTTTATAATATTTGATTATATAATACTATTGCCTCTATTTTAGAGAGTATCTTTAAAAGGAGGTGAATTATATGCATAATATAATCAACTTATTTGTACTAATTCTTATATACTTAATTTTAAAACTTTTCGATAAATAAGATAGTACATAAAAAAATCCCACGAGTTCGAGTCGTGGGATTTTTAAATATGCATAATATATCAACTTGTTTTAGAAAAGATTTCTTTCCTCTTGTATTTATATATTACAATAAATTTTCAAAAATGTCAAGTGTTTTCAAAAAATTTTCAAAATGCACTGTGGCTTTTGCACAAGTTCGCTTGAAATCTCATAACAATCCAACAAATCACTTACTGCACATTTTCCCTTTGTATCATCATTTGCATGAATATAGCCTAAAATATCTCCAGCTTCCACCTTATCTCCAATTTTCTTTTCAAGTATAATTCCAACAGCTTCATCAATTTCATCTTCTTTTTTTATTCTGCCAGCACCTAAATTGACTGAGATTTCGCCCACATTTTTTGCATCCAATCGCTTTATATATCCAGCTTTTTCTGATACTACAGGTAATATATATTTTGCTTTTTTAAATAACTTTGGATTATCAATATATGAAATATCTCCATTTTGATTTTGTAATAATTCTTTAAATTTAGCAAGTGCTTTTCCTGTTTGAATTTGTTCTAACATTTTTTTCTTATTTTCTTCGATGTCCTCGCCTTTTTCTGCTAGTTTTATCATATATGCTCCAAGTGTTAAAACTACTTGCTTTACATCTTCTTTCATTTTTCCGTTAAGAGCATTTATTGCTTCAATTACTTCAAGTGAATTACCCACAGCTTCTCCCAATGGCTCTTCCATTGAAGTTATAATACAAACTGTTTCTTTTTCGGCTAATTTTCCTATGTTTTTCATGGTTTCTGCTAATTTTACCGCATCATCTAGATTTTTCATAAAAGCTCCACTACCACATGTAACATCTAGCACAATTTTATTTGCTCCTGCAGCTATTTTTTTGCTCATTATGCTAGAACTTATTAGTGGAATACTTTCAGTTGTTGCTGTTGCATCTCTTAGAGCATAGATTTTCTTATCTGCTGGTGCCAAATCAAGTGTTTGACCTATCAAGCTAATCCCTATTTTCTTTACATTTTCTTTAAATGTTTTAATATCAATATTGGTTTGATATCCTGGTATTGACTCTAATTTATCAATTGTTCCACCAGTATACCCCAAACCTCTACCAGACATTTTAGCAACAGGAATTCCTAATGAGCTAATAATTGGTGCTAAAATTAATGTAACTTTATCTCCAATTCCACCTGTACTATGCTTATCTACAACAATACCAAATTCTGATAAGTCTAATACTTCTCCAGAATATGCCATTGCTAAAGTCAAATTTGTAATTTCTTCTTTGCTCATCCCGTTAATATATATTGCCATAATTAATGCAGATGCTTGATAATCGGCGATATTGCCATTTGTATAATTTTCTATAAAATACTCAATTTCTTCTTTACTTAACTTCCTTTTATCTCTTTTCTTAGCAATTATTTCTTGTATATTCAAATTTTTTTCACTCTCCCACTACATAAAATTCTTTGTAAAACTAATACGGTGTAAAGGACATAACCCATATTCTTTTATTGCTTTAATATGTGCAGCAGTTCCATAACCTTTATTCTTTGCAAAGCCATATTCAGGATAAATCTCATCCCATTGTCTCATTATTCTATCCCTTGTTACTTTTGCAATTATTGAGCTACATGCAATTGAATAACTGATTGCATCACCATGAATAATTGATTTATATGGAATTCCATCTGTATCTATTTTGGTTAGTGCATCTACTAAAATTGCATCTGGCTTATTTACTCCTAACTCTGGATTTTCTGCAAGCTTTTTTTCCATTTCTTTTATTGCAATGGTTAGACCTTTTTTGGTAGCTTGCAAAATATTTATTTCATCTATCTCTTTTTGACCTATTATTCCAACTCCATAACTAATTGCTTCCTGTGTTATTAATTCATATAGTTTTTCTCTTTTCTTTTCAGAAACTTTTTTGGAGTCATTTACACCTTCTATCATTGAATCTTTTGGCATTAAACAACATGCCACTACAACAGGTCCTGCCAAAGGTCCTCTACCCGCTTCATCAATTCCTGCTATATATTTTATATTTTTTTGCGCATATAATTCATTTTCTACTTTTTTTAGTTCATTTAATCTTGCTAATTCTTTTTCTTTCATTTTTTCCCTCTTATTATTTTTTAAGTACTAAAATCGCTTATGCTATTGTATTATAACGCTTGCCCTTGCTGTCGCCTTCCGTCCGCATGTCAAAAATAAATTTTTGACATTGGTAAAGTAGTTGGAAGGCTCTAGAACTACGCTAACGCTCCGCCTGCGCGGACTGCACTTATATAATACAATAGCATTGCGCTTGTCTTAATGAACAAAAAATAAGTTAACTCTCACTTACACTATAATGCAAATTACCCTTTTCATCTAAATACCCCTTTGTATAGTAAACCTCACTAGAAGTATATTCTACAATATAATAGGCATTTTCCTCTAAAATCACCTTATCCAGTCCTAAATCATTTAAATTTTGCTGATTTAGCACATAATATTTTTTATTTTTCTCATCTGGCTTAAATAACTCTTTTTCCAAAAATTCTTTTATTGGTTGTTCTTCTTCCATATCAGATAATTTTGTACCTACTAGAATTTCATCTTTCTCTTCTAAAGTATAATCACCTGAAATCTTTTTAACTTTTGCTTGTACTAGTAACATATTTGTTTTAATATCTTCGGCTTTTTCTTTATCTGCTTGTATTCTACCAAAATATACTACTCCAAAAGTGATTACTGCAATAATTACTACTAATATAATGGTTCCTAAAAAACTCAGACCATTTTCACTTTTCATTTTTTAACACCTCATCTTGTTCTACATTTAATAAACACTATTAGTATAGCATAAATTTATTTATTTTAGAATATTTTTTTACAATTTATTTTTATGAAGCTCTTTGGGCATTTTGTAATTATTTCTAAAATTCGATAGCCCCACAATTGTATTATATAAGTGCAGTCCGCGCAGGCGGAGCGTTAGCGTAGTTCTAGAGCCTTCCAACTACTTAACCCAAGTCAAAAATATTGTAAATATTTTTGACATGAGGATGGAAGGCGACAGCAAGGACAAACGTTATAATACAATTGTGGGGCTAATCTAATTTACAAAAAAATTGCCCAAAGAGCTCCATCCTCAAAAACGTACAAAAATTTCACATTTTTTTCACAATCATATTGTATTATATATACAATTTAGGTTATTATATATATGATTTATTTTATTTTGAGGTAAAAGGTTGAAAAATAATTCTTTTCCAACCAATTTTGAGCCTTAAGAAAGGAATGTGATTAATCATGGAAGAAAACAATTCAAACCAAAACAATAATGATAACAAGACATTTAATAGTGTTTCATCAAATGCAACTGAGGCAACTTACAAAGAATTTAAAAATAGTGAAAAAAAGCAAAAATCAGCTGGAGCAGGCTTTGGTAAAACTGTGGTATTACCATTTTTCTGTGGTGTACTAGGAACTGCAGTAGTTTTAGGCGCTTGCGTAAGTATCCCATTTTTAAAAGAAAATATAGTAAAACAGCTTGTTACTATTAATACTTCTAATGATGAAGATGATAATTCTAATACAGCTAATTTAAATACACAATTAATTTCACTTCAAGGATATTCTGATACTGCTGTTGGTGTTGCCCAAAAAGTTCAACCTTCTATTGTAGCCATTACTGTAGAATATTCTATCAATTCTATTTTTAATAGAAACCCAGGGACTGCAACAGCAAAAGGCTCAGGTGTTATTATTAGCGAAGATGGATATATTTTAACAAACAACCATGTTGTAAATTCTTCAAGTTCAAGTTCTAATATTTTTTATGAAGTAGGAGAGGCAAGCAAAGTAACTGTAAAACTATATGATGATGATACAGAATATGAAGGAGAAATTATTGGTACAGATTCTCAAACAGACTTAGCAGTTATAAAAATTGATAAAACTGGTTTAACAGCCGCAGAACTTGGAGATTCAGATAGTGTTCAAGTCGGAGAATTCACAATGGCAATTGGTAGCCCTCTAGGTTTGGATAATAGTGTTACAGCAGGTATTGTAAGTGCTGTAAATCGTGAAGTTTTAGATGAAGATGGTAATAAATATGTTGCAATTCAAACAGATGCTGCTATTAACTCTGGTAATAGTGGTGGAGCCTTGGTAAATAGTAAAGGTCAGGTTATTGGTATTAATACTTTAAAATTATCAGGTGATGGTGTAGAAGGTGTAGGATTTGCAATTCCTATTAATTCCACAAAAGATATTTATCAGCAATTAATTGAATATAACAAAGTAAAAAGACCATATATTGGTATAACCGGCAGAGATTTAGATGCAAAAACTGCTGAAGCTAATAATTTAGTTGTTGGTGTATATGTAGTAGATGTTGAAGAATTTTCTGCAGCAGAAAAAGCTGGAATAAAGGCTGGTGACGTAATTATTGAAGCTGATGGAAAAGATATTGAAACTATGGACGAATTAAATGAAATTAAAAATCAAAAACAAATTGGAGATACAATGAAATTAAAAATTAATAGAAATGGTCAAGAAAAGGATGTAACCATTACACTTCAAGAACAACCATAAAAAGTTAAATGTCAATAGTAGAAAAACGCCAAAAACTAGAGAAAATTAAAGAAAAAGTAAGCTTTTATGCTTATTTTTTCTTTTTTTATATTCTAATATTTACAGATTTCGCCTAAAAATGCCATGCACAAGTATAATTTGTTTGAAAATGAGTACAATATATGGTATAATTAATTTTGTCGTGTGGTTAAAATGGTAGACATAATTTGCCATGTAAACACACCCAAAGGAGAGTGAAGTTTATTTTAAACAAGCGAATTAAATACTACACAAAAGAGACACTAAAATGGATAAACCTTGTAGCTATTGCTTTGTTTATAATATTATGTATAGTTTTCTTAAAATATAACCTAGTATGTGAGGTAAGTATTGCAGGTGAAAACATTGGTTATGTTGAAAACAAAAACACATTTGAGAATAAAATTCAGGAATTATTAGATAAAGAAGGAACCGGAAATATTGCATTTGTAGATTTAGAAGTTGTTCCTGAATACAAATTAACATTTTTAAATAAAACCGAGCAAATTGATGATACTAAAGTATTGGCAAAAATAGAAGAAAATATTACAATTACTTATGAGTATTATGCTGTAAACTTAAATGATGAACAAAAAGCCGTTGTTGCCACTTTGGATGAAGCTGAAAAACTAGTATCTGAAATTAAAGAAGAATATGAAAATAGCGTAGACTTTAAAATAGGAATTACACCTTTATATTCTGAAAACGGTGAAGAATATGAACCAGTTGAAATAGAAGTTGCTGAAAATAAAGTTTCAAAAGAATTGGATAAAATAGAAGATAAATCTGTTAACGGTATTTATTTAGCACAAAAACCTATAACTGGTGTTATTACTTCACGTTTTGGTAGCAGGGAAAGTATACGTTCATATCCACATAATGGTCTAGATATTGCAGCACCATATGGAACCAATATCAAGTCTGCCACAAAGGGTACTGTATCTTTTGCTGGATATAACGGAAGCTATGGTAACTTAATTATAGTTGACTGTGGTAATGGTGTACAAATTTACTATGGTCACTGTAGTAAATTATTGGCAAGCGTTGGTGACAAAGTAGAAGCTGGTGATATAATCGCTCAAGTAGGTTCTACTGGTAACTCTACAGGTAACCACTTACACTTTGAAATTAAAGTAAATGGAGTTTCAGTAAACCCTCAAAATTATATTTATAATTAATAATTATTTTTCGATATTATCACCTTGAGTTCACAAAAAGGACAAAATAAATTGGTATATTATAAGCGTAGTCAGTAATAAGTTACTCCGTTATTGACTATAGTTTAGTAAAACATCCCCTTTTATTTTCAAAAAGAGAGTTCCGCGAGCGAAATTGGAACTCTCTTTTTTTGTGTAAAAATTTATCTTCCACCCATGCCGGCCTCCGCCTCCGCCGAAGCCACCGCCGCCAGAAAATCCACCACCGAATCCTCCGCCAGATGAGAAGTTTCCTCCACTATAATTAGAGCCTGCTTGATTACTTAATCCACCCATATATGCCCTATTTACTGCAGTATTTAGTGAAGTTAAAAATGCTGTATTTAATGCACTACTATATAATAAATTCATATAAACATAGTCATATCCATCTATTTCTTGTAAATCTGGATATTTTACTTTTAATTGATCTATTACTTTATCTGCAATTCCAAATGCAGTAGCAAAAACCAAATATTTTTCCCATAGTTTCAAGTCTGGAACTTCTTTTTCATTTAATAATGAAAAATCTTCCATGTATCTCTTTAATCCATTCCATTTTGCCGCTTCTTCTAATCCTTTGTCTGTAAGAGGATTTAATTTATTATATAAAATTATATGAGGTATCATTTTTATAAATAGTAATGCTGCTGGAAGAAATGTAAAATATAATCCTACAATTCCAAATAAAATGCAAAGTTTTATAGAATTTAGCTCTTTTTCTTTTTGCTCCTGTATTTTTTTATCATAGTTTCCTAACCTTGCTTGCTCTGCTCTAACCTCTTTTTCTATTTTATTTACACTCTTTACAAAAGTTGAACTATGCTTTTTAGCATATTTCTCCATTTCTTTCATAGTAAAAGTCTTAACTTCTTCTTTTGTACTATTTGCTACTTTTACTAACAAATTATATACAATTTGTTCATCTTTTTTAAGTCCAAGCATTGTTTTAACATTTTCAGAATAATTTAAAATGCTTACCCTAACATCTGGTTTTTTTCCAGTTTTATCTTCTGAAAAAACAATGTATTTTTTTAGTGCCAGTTGTAACATTGTAGCAGATATTACTTTAGAAAGATTTTTAGAAAACTTTCCATTTTGATTATAATATAAAAGTGCTGCATCACCTGCCGAACTGGTCTTATCCGGTATGTCTCTAAAATAATCTATATATGGGCTTGTTCTTTTAGGTGTCTTAGCACACCTAATACTTGCTTTAATTATTAATACAATAAATAAAATTGTAAGACCAATATTAAATAGTATTATAAGGACTATCATAATTTTTTCAAATATTTCTTGTCTTTGTTTCTCTTTTATATATTCTTCTCTTTCATGATTAGCCTCTTCTGCCCAATGATTTTCCTCTAATAGAATTGTATTTAATCTATCCATAGGGATTACTGTATTTTCTGAAAATATATCCTCTAAAACAGCTAACCTTACCTCAACCATCACTTCTGGGTCTAAATAATCCACACTTAGAGTCACTCTATCTGTTTTTGGATATACATTTCCGTTATATGGACCATGTGCCCATGCCCTTAAATTATTACTATTTTGAACCGCTTTGGGTAAAAGTATTGTAGCTGTTAATTTATCTACAGAAAGTCCATTTTCATTACCAACTAATTGCCAGTATAACTCTGAACAATCATTATATGTTTTTACTGCATCAACCACTTTATATTTTATTTGATACTTTCTTGTTTCTCTGCCTTCTACAGAAACTCCCCAAGCAATTTCAAAATCCCCGCTACTTACAACCAATCCATAATAGCAATTTTCTGTTACATGGTACATTTCCTCATCAATTTGTCTTAATTTTGTTTTAGTTCCATCAGAATTTACTCTATATACTTCTACATCTGTAATTTCTTTAAACTTCGTACTATTCATGTGAATAGCTTTAAACATAGTATTTGTATCATAAATTCTAGCATCCCAATTTTCAGTAACATCCATGCTACCATCTTCATTTAGCTGAATTTCAAAATCCAAATTATTTAATGTTATGCTGCCTGCTTTAACTTCACTTCCAAAATACCAAAATGCCAAAACCATTGCAATTACAACAAATATTTTAAAATAAATACTCTTAAAAATATTTTTAGTTTCCATAAGCTTCCCCTTTTATTTACAATTTTTATTATTGGTATTTTATACGAATTTTCTAAAAAAAGCAATAGCTAAGTACGTGTCCCCGAAAGTACCACTTTTCCAAATTTAACCTCATTTAGCTTTTTCTGTAATTCCATAATAATCAATGGTAATATTGAAATTCCGATTGTGTATAGCCATTGTGTACCAGTTAAAGGTACTAATTTAAATACTTCTGCAATTGGTGGAACAACAACTACAATTACTTGTAAAAATGCTCCCAAAATAAATGCACCTATTAAATATTTATTTTCCAATAATCCCACTTTAAAAATTGATTCCTCACTTTTAATATTAAAGCTATGTACTAGTTCTAATAACCCAAGGCTTACAAATGCCATTGTTCTACCAACTTCTATGCCATATAGATAATTTCCTATACTAAATGCAACTAAAGTTAAAAGTCCAAGCATTGTTCCTTCTACAAATATTCTTCCCCACAAACCATCTGCAAAAATTCCCTTTTTACTATCCTGTGGTTTTCTATTCATAATATTTTCATCAGGTGGTTCTAGCCCAAGTGCAATTGCTGGTAGTGAATCTGTAACCAAATTTACCCAAAGTAATTGAATAGCAAGTAATGGTGATTTTAAGCCTAATATAACACCTAATAAAATCGTAACAATTTCTCCAATATTTGTTGCAATTAAAAAATGCACTGCTTTTTTTATATTATCAAAAATATTTCTTCCTTGTTTTACAGCTTCTACAATTGTAACAAAATTATCATCTGTAAGCACCATATCTGCTGCATTTTTTGCAACATCTGTACCATTTTGCCCCATTGCAACTCCTATATCTGCCTTTTTCAAAGCTGGTGCATCATTTACACCATCCCCAGTCATTGCTACGACTGCACCTGTTGACCTAAATGCCTCTACAATACGCACTTTGTGTTCAGGGGTTACCCTTGCAAATACAGAATATTGCATAATGTTTCTTTTTAAGGTATCTTGTGGTATTTTATCAAGTTCTGCCCCAGTAATAGCCAAATCCCTGCCTCTTAAAATTCCCAAGTCTTTTGCTATTGCCTTTGCTGTTGCAATATGGTCACCTGTAATCATAACTGTTTTAATTCCAGCCCTTCTGCAAGTTTCTACAGCTTCTTTTACTCCTTCTCTTGGCGGGTCTATCATACCAACAAGCCCAGAAAATACAAGGTCTTTTTCTACTATTTCTGAACTTATTTTACTTGGCAATTGTGGTATGTCTAAATATGCAACTGCTAGCACACGCAAAGCCTCATCTGCCATTAAATTATTTTGCTTTTCTATTCCGTTTAGAACTGTACTACTTAAATTTTCAATTTTTCCATTTGAATATATTTTATTACAATGCTTTAGCAAAATATCAGGTGCCCCTTTTGTTATAATCCTATAACCATTTTGCACTTTATGTATTGTTGTCATCATTTTTCTGCCAGAATCAAATGGAATATCAGCAACCCTTTTCATTGTTTTATATAGCTCGTCTTTATTTATTCCTTCTTTTAAAGCCCTATCTACAATTGCAATTTCCGTTGGTTCACCTGTAAGGTCATCCCTTGTTATATTTCTATGACCAGAATTAATTTCCACATCTGTGCACATTGCTCCAAGTTCTAAAATTCTTTGTATTTCATGGCTGTCAGTAACTTCTCCACTTGCATTTGCAATTTTAGTTACTTGCATTTTATTTTGTGTTAAAGTTCCAGTTTTGTCAGAACAAATAACACTACTACTTCCCAATGTCTCTACAGCAGGAAGTTTGCGAATAATGCTATTTTTTCTAGCCATTTTAGTAACACCTATTGAAAGCATAATTGTTACAATTGCTGGCAAACCTTCTGGAATTGCCGCAACTGCAAGTCCTACAGAGGTCATAAACATTTCAATTGGCTCAATTCTCTTAAATATACCAATAACAAAAATAACAAGGCATATAATTAAGCACCCCATACCAAGGCTTTTTCCCACTTGTCCCAGCTTTTTTTGAATTGGCGTTTCTGGTGTCTCGCCTGTAATAATCATTTTTGCAATTTTTCCAACTTTAGTGTTCATACCAATTTCTGTAACAACAGCCTCTCCATGACCATTTACCACAACAGTTGTTGCAAATGCTAAATTTGTCATATCTCCTAAAGCTGTCTTTTCTGGCAAAATGTCATCTGCTTGTTTTAATTCTGGGACCGTCTCACCTGTTAAACTGGATTCTTCTATTTTTAAATTAGATGAACTAATTATTCTGCAATCTGCAGGTACATAATTGCCCGCTTCTAATAACACTATATCCCCCGGTACAACTTCTTCCCCTTTTATAATCTCTGTTTTTCCATTTCTTTTAACTTTGCATGTTGGAGCAGACATCTTTTTAAGTGCTTCCAATGATTTTTCCGCTTTTGCCTCTTGAATAAGCCCCATAAGAGCATTAAAAACAACAATTGCAATTATTATAATAGAATCAAAATAATCGCCAGAGCCATCTAATTTTGCAACCACTGCAGATACCACAGCTGCAATTAGCAAAATTATAATCATAAAATCTTTAAACTGCTCTAAAAACTTAATTAGTATTGACTTTTTTTTCTGTTCTTCCAGTCTATTTACCCCATACTTTTTTCTTTTCTCCTCAACCTGCCTTTCTGTAAGGCCAAACTCAAAGTTTGTCCCAGTTTTTCTTTCTACTTCTTCAGTAGTTAATGTGTGCCACATAAGCATATCCTCCTTTGTCTTATTTAATTCATATATATGATGCTTGTCTTTAATTTATTACTTGATTTATCTTTGATTTTGTTATAATATATATGCATATAGGAGTGATATTAAATGAAAACATATACTTTAAAAGATTATATAAATGTTTTAAAAAAGCATAATTTAGTAGAAGAAATTATTTTAAATGATATTGATGAAAATACACAAATACCTTTAATTGCACACAATTCTAAAAGTGTAGTTCCAAACACATTATATATTTGCAAAGGTATGAAATATAAACCAGAATATTTGCTTGAAGCAATACATAATGGCGCAATTTTTTATGTATCAGAAAAGGAAAACGCATCAGTACCTGATTTTCCACATGCTATTGTTACTAATATTCGTAAGGCATTGGCAGTACTTTCTGAGCTATGCTATGACTACCCAGCAGAAAAAATAAATATGATTGGTCTTACAGGAACTAAAGGAAAATCTACTACAGCATATTACATAAAAAGCATATTGGATAATTATATGAGAGCAAAAAATTTGCCAGACACTGCAATAGTATCTTCAATAGATACATATGACGGAAAAACATGCAAAGAATCACTAATTACCAGCCCAGAATCAATTGACTTGCAAGAACATATAGCAAATGCAGTAGAGTGCAATATGCAAAATTTAGTAATGGAAGTTAGTAGCCAAGCATTAAAATTAGACCGTGTATATGGCATATTATATAAAGTTGGAGTGTTTTTAAATATTTCTGAAGATCATATTAGTAGTATTGAACACCCTGATTTTGAAGATTACTTTAACTCAAAATTAAAATTTTTTGAGCAGGTTGAAACTGCATGTGTTAACCTAGATTCAGATTATATCGATAAAATTTTAGAACATGCACAAAAATCCCAAAAAATTATTACATTTAGCACTAAAAATCCAGATGCTGATATATATGCATATAATATTCAAAAGCCAACACATACATCTATTACATTTAAAGTAAAAACTCCAAAATTTGAAGATGATATTTTGCTAACTATGCCTGGGTTATTTAATGTAGAAAATGCTTTAGCTGCAATAGCTGTTGCTATTTCACTTGGCGTTCCTTACAAGAATATATATGAAGGTCTAAAAGTTGCAAGGGCAAGTGGAAGGATGGAATCGCACATTAGTAAAGATGGTAGCATAATAGTTATTGTAGATTATGCACATAATAAATTAAGTTTTGAAAAACTATATGAATCTACAAAACAAGAATATCCAGACAAAAAAATTGTTACAGTTTTTGGATGCCCAGGTGGTAAAGCTCAGCTTCGCAGAAGGGATTTAGGAACTTTATCAGGAAAAAATTCCTCTATAACATACTTAACAGCAGAAGACCCTGGACCAGAGGAGACTATTGATATTTGCAAGGAGATTGCAAGCCATGTAAAAAAAGAGCATGGGGATTACAAAATTATAGAAGACCGCGGTGAAGCTATTAAAAAAGCAATTTTAGAAAATCCAAATAGTGTAGTTTTAAT
>CALXVE010000007.1 GCA_944391885.1 uncultured Clostridia bacterium
AAGCACTCTGAAAATTCTAATACAAATTATTATTAGATTTTTTGCATAAAATATATTAAATTTTCAAAGTGCTTTTTTGGTTTCTTTTCTAACCATCTCTATTATATCAAATTTAGATTATTTGTAAATACCTTATTTGTATTTTTAGTCAGAAACTTTACAAAATATTTGTATATATTTTGTAAACAGTCTGAAAAAAATGCCAAACAAATATTTGACATTTTTTTAATTCTAGTCTTCCCACTCTAATTCATAATCTGAAATTTGTACATAATCTCCATCATGTATTCCCAATTCTTTTAATCTTTGATTTATTCCCATTTCATTTAATCTTCTATGGAAATAGTGTAATGATTCATTATCTGCTAAATTTATTGTTCTCATTAATTTCTCAACAGCAGTTCCAGATACAATATATATTCCATTTTCTTTTTTTACAGTTATTTCTTCCTCGTCTTGTAAAGTATATATTTTTTTCTTATTATCTATTTCTATTAACTCCTCTTTTGGTAAAGTTTTTAGAACTTCTGATACTCTTGCCATTAATTCTTTTACGCCTTTTCCTGTAACAGCAGATATTTTGTAAATTTCCAAGCCTTTTTCTTTAGCCATTTTTTCTAAATCTTCATATAGTTTTTCATCTTGCATACTATCTATTTTATTGGCTACTATAATTTGCTTCCTTTTACTTAGTTTTTCGCTATATTTTTTTAGTTCTTCATTTATAACATTAAAATCCTCTACAGGATTTCTTCCTTCAGAGCCAGAAACATCTATTACATGTAAAAGCAATCTTGTTCTTTCAATATGGCGCAAAAATTGTATTCCCAAACCAACTCCTTGGCTTGCTCCTTCTATAATTCCCGGAATATCTGCAATAACAAAACTATCTCCATATTCAGATTTTACAACTCCCAAGTTTGGCTCTAATGTTGTAAAATGATAATCTGCAATTTTAGGTGTAGCATCTGTTACAACAGATAATAGTGTAGATTTACCTACATTTGGGAAGCCCAGTAATCCAACATCTGCTAATAGCTTTAGTTCTAGTATAAGTTCCTTTTCTTCTCCTTTTTCTCCTTCTTGTGAAAAACGTGGTGCTTGCCTTGTAGAAGTTGCAAAATGTGAATTTCCTTTTCCGCCTCTACCACCTGATAATATTAATTCTTTTTGCCCTAGTTCAGAAAGGTCTGCTATTACTTTACCTGTTTCTGCCTCTTTTACGATGGTTCCTCTTGGCACTTTTATAATCAAGTCCTCTCCACTTTTTCCATATTTATTGGCACCTTCGCCATTTTTTCCATTTTCGGCTTTAAATTTTTTCTGATAGCGAAAATCTATTAAAGTATTTTTATCTTGGTCTACTTCCATATATACATTTCCGCCTTTTCCGCCATCTCCACCATCTGGTCCGCCTGCAGCTACATATTTTTCCCTACGAAAAGAAACGGCACCATCACCGCCATTTCCCGCTTTTGCAATTATTTTAACATAGTCTGTAAACACTTTTAATTTTCCTTTCCAAATAACAAAATTTAATTTAAATATGATGCTGATTATCTTTTAAATTATTCAAAATAATCTAATTTCATTGCCTTTCTAACTTTCCTCATAGTTTCTTCTGCTGTTTTTTTAGTCTTTTTAGTTCCTTCTATTAATATTTTTTCTACCAATTCTGGGCGTTCTTCATAATATTTTCTTTTTTCACGAATTGGATTTAAAAATTCATTAACATTTTTAGCAAGTTCCTTTTTGCATGCAACACATCCTCTTTTTCCTGCTTTGCACTCATCACATACACATTTAACTTCATCCAAACCACTAAATAATTTATGATAATAGTAAACCATACATATATCAGGATGCCCATGGTCATCTTTTTTTATTCTTGCTGGGTCTGTTACAGCACTCATAATTTTTTTATTTACTTCTTCTTCAGTATCTGATAAGTAAATAGCATTTCCTAAAGATTTTCCCATTTTTTCATTTCCATCTAAGCCTTTTATTCTTTTAGTTTCCGAAAGCACAGGTTCTGGCTCTGTTAAAGTTTCTCCATAAATGCTGTTAAATTTACGCACAATTTCTCTACACTGCTCTATTAAAGGTAATTGGTCTTCGCCTACTGGAACCACAGCGCCATTTACTACTGTAATATCTGCAGCTTGGCTTACTGGATAACCTAAAAATCCATATGTAACACTTTCGCCAAATATTTCTTTTTTTTGTGCTATTTCAGTTTTTACTGTAGGGTTGCGCTCTAAACGTGCTATTGTTACCAAATTAGAATAAAACACTGTTAGCTCAGCTGTTTCTGGTATCATTGATTGTATATATATTGTTGTTTTTTCCGGGTCAATTCCAACAGATAAATAATCCAAAATAACCTCTTTTACGTTTTTTCTAACTTTTTCTGGGTTATTAAAATTATCTGTTAATGCTTGCACATCTGCAATTAATATATATGGGTCATATTTTCCACTATTTTGCATTTCAACTCTTGTTTTTAGTGAACCAAAATAATGACCAATATGTAATCTTCCTGTTGGTCTATCACCTGTTAACATGCGTTTTTTCTTTTCTTCCATAAACTCACCTTTTCTTTTTTATTTTAACAATATATATTATACTTTATTTTTTTTAATTTTACAATTATATACGCATAAAAAAATATTACCCTAGAATATTATTCTAGGGCATTTGAATTCTATTTTGCTACGCTTTCTTCTACTGGATATACACTAACCTTCTTTTTATCTCTACCTAATCTTTCAAATTTTACTTTTCCAGTTACTTTAGCATAAAGAGTATCATCACTACCAATACCAACATTAGTACCTGGGTGAATTTTGGTTCCTCTTTGTCTTACTAATATATTTCCAGCAGGAACAATTTGTCCATCTGCTCTTTTAAGTCCTAAACGTTTTGATTCACTGTCTCTTCCGTTCTTAACACTACCTTGACCTTTTTTATGAGCCATTATATCTCACTCCCTTCGATTTTTAACAATACGAAACTATTTATTTACTTAAGCTTGTTTTTTGGTTGTTTCAGCTTTTTTTGTTGTAGTTTTTGTAGCTGGCTTTGCTGATGTAGCTTTAGCTTCTTTTTCAGTAGCTTCTGGTTTTGACTCAGTTTTTTCGCTAGCTGTTTTTATTTTTGTAATTTCTACTTTAGTATATGGTTGTCTATGTCCTTGTGTTCTTCTATAGTTCTTTTTAGCTTTGTATTTATACACTAGAACTTTTTTACCCTTACCGTGAGAAACCACTTTTCCTTCTACTTTAACACCTTTTACATAAGGAGTACCAACTTCTACTTTTTTGTCATCAGATACTAATACAACATTATCAAATGTTACTTTTTTTCCTTCTTCTGCATCTAATTTTTCAAAAAATATTACGTCTCCTTCTGCTACTTTGTACTGTCTTCCACAGCTTTCAATAATTGCGTACATTACTAGTACACCTCCCATATTTTGTATACTCGCTAAGCATCAATACAAGGCAATTGCTAAAAGCAATATTTAGTTGCCCGACCCAGGCGGCTTACAGGTAATAAGTATACCATAGAGCGAGGTGCTCTGTCAAGTGTTTGAAGACTTTTTCCTTAATAAATTATCCAAAGAAATCCCAGCAAACAAAGTTTGCCGGGATTAGGAAAATTACGATATACTATCTTTTACTTAAGTTGGTTTTCAGGTGCCTTGTAGCAAATCAAATTGTTCGTTTTGGAACACCTCGACTTGCACCGTCCATCCTTATTGCATCCAGAATACTTCTGGCAAAGGGTAGCTTCGTACTGGGGATAAGTTTTTCTTTCCCTAGTGTGACCCGCAATCTTGTTGTTAGCGTTAGTCATATCGATTCCTCCTAAAATTTTCAGTAGCTATTGCCACTGTATTTAATAATTATATCATTTTTATTAGTTTTTGTAAAGCATCTCGCTGTCATCTAACTTCATCTACACTATCTAGAATTTCTTTACACTCACGCCAGTTTGATACTTTTATATTTTCATAATCATGTCCTAATTTTTCTAATATTTCTTTTGTTTCATCTTTTGAGTTTAGGTCTACAACAATTACATCTTTTACGTTTTCTTCTTTTCCATATAATATTCTAAATAAGAAAGAACGCAAAAAGCCTTCTATTCTACTCTCTTGATTTTTGGCAGCTATTATTACATAAATACCATCAGCTTTTAAGTTTGTATATGTATATGTGTATATTATTGTTTTTATAAATTCAAAAAGACCATATAGGGCAAGCACCCATAAAATTCCATTTAATATGTATTCCATATTTTTAAGTCCTCCATAACTTCTTTTGTATTTTATGAATTTGATCTATTTTTGGTTACAATTGTATTTTACTTTTTCTTGTAAATCTCTATAGTATATCTATTGACATCATAAAAGCCACCCTTTTTAGGGGTGACTTAAGCACTGAGGCAGATTATAAATATCTATATGGAATTGCTTTGTTTTTTTCATCCAAATCTAATATTTGGTCATACATACAAATTACTGCGCCTTCACCAACTTTGCTTATTTTATCTAGTACTTTAAAATTCTCTATCATTTCTTTGTTTGGTTTTGCTGATTTTTTTATTTCTATAGGATATAATTTTCCATTTTGCTCAATTATTAAATCAATTTCTCTTTTTTCTTTATCTCTATAAAAGTAAAGTGGTGGTCTTAATTCTCCAGTGTTGTAATAGCTTTTTATAATTTCAACTATAACAAAGTTTTCAAAAAAGTTACCAGCCATTGTACCTGATTCTAAAACTTCCTTATTTTTCCATCTGGTTAAATATGCTACTAAACCTGTGTCTAAAAAATATATTTTCGGCGTTTTAACAGTTCTTTTCATTATATTATTATAGTATGGTTCCAAAAGATATACAATATTTGATGAAATTAATATCGATAACCACCTTTGTGCTGTTGGTATAGTAATTCCAACTTCATTTGCAACACTGTTCAAATTTAATAATTGTCCTATTCTGCTTGCTAATGCAGTCATAAATTTTAAGAAGCTTAATGTATCTCCTACTTGTGTTAAGTTTCTTACATCTCTTTCAATATATGTGTTTACATATGTGGAATAATATAATTCCGAATCACTTTCTTGTTGATATAGAGCCGGCATTGCTCCTTTATGAATTATATTCCATATTTCATCATATGAAATATTTATCTCATGTTTTTTTCTTTCTTCTAAATATTCATTTGTTGGTATAAATGGCAAATTAAAATCCACTTCTTTTATTTCTCTTAAGCTTAAACCTAATAAATTTACTATTCCTATTCTTCCTGCTAGACTTTCACTAATATTTTTCATTAAGTGGAATTGCTGTGAACCAGTTAAATAAAAGATTGCTTTTTCTTCGCTATTATCAACAGCAATTTTTATATATCTTAATAAATCTGGTGCATATTGAACTTCATCTATAATAATTGGTACATTATTTGATTTCAAAAATAATGCAGGGTCTTCTTGCGCTAATTGGTTTTGTAACATATCATCTAATGTTACATAGTTTATATCTGGTTTTAGATTCTTTAGCATAGTTGTTTTACCCACTTGTCTTGCTCCAGTTACAAGTATGGCTTTAAATAATTTTTCTTCTTTTTTAATAACATCTTCTGCATTTCTTTTTATATATTTCATATTTTTCGCCTCTTTTCGACTAATTTAATATTCAATATTATTATAGTCGATTATTCTGTGTTTGTCAATATTAAAATAAATTTTACTAAAATGGAGATTTCTTAACCTGTCCCTAATAGAGACAAAAGTGGTAGATTGGGGACTGTCCCAAAAGAGACATGTTTACACAATTGCAAAAATAGTGTATACTTAGGTTATGAAAGAATTAATTGTAAGTGAAAAATATGATGGAAAAAAATTAAATACTTTTTTATTAGATACTTTTGATGGGCTTAGTCTTAATACTTTATATAAGGCTTTGCGTAAAAAAGATATTCGCGTAAATGATAGGCGTATAAGCGAAAATGTTGTGTTACATACTGGCGACCATTTAAAGGTATTTATTTCTGATGAGCAATTAAGTGATTCTGGTTCTAAAATCAAACTAAAGCCAGATATTGTTTATGAAGATGAGCATATTTGTATTATAAATAAACCTGCTGGAATTGAGGTGGCTGGCAAAAATTCTTTAACTGAAACTTTGAAAGAATATTATTTAAATTGCCTTAATAATTCAAGTCAAGAAAATTTTGACAGTGTTAAACCTGCAAATTCAAAAAATTCTTCTGAATTTTCTAAAATTTTTGTTGAGCCATGCCATCGATTAGATAGAAATACTACTGGTTTAGTATTATTTGCTAAAGATGAAGCTTCTTTGCAAATTTTATTAGATAAATTTAAAGAGCATGAAATTGAAAAACACTATTTAGCAAAAGTATACGGTATTCCTGCTAAGAAAAAAGATACCTTAACCGCATATTTATTTAAAGATGCCAAAAAATCTTTAGTATATATTTCTGATTTTCCTAAAAAAGGTTATGAGAAAATTATTACTTCTTATGAAGTTGTTGAGGAAAATAAAAAAGAAAATACAAGTATTTTAGATGTTAATTTGCATACTGGCAAAACTCATCAAATTCGCGCACATTTAGCGCATATTGGTTACCCTATTTTAGGTGATGGAAAATATGGAAATAATCAAGTTAGTAAAAAGTTTGGATATAAAGTTCAGCAACTTTGCAGTTATTCTTTGACTTTTCGTTTTACTACTCCAAGTGGAATATTAGACTATTTAAAAAATAAGACCATAAAGCTTTAAAAGTTCTATGGTCTTATTTTTCATTTTATAATATTTTCAAATTCTTCGGCTGAAATTACTTCTTTTTCCATTAAAGTTTGTGCAACTTTGTTAAGTTTATCCATATTATTAGCTAAAATGGTTTGTGCTCTTAAATAAGCATTATCAAGCATTATTTTAACTTCTGCACCTACTGCATCTCCAAATTTTTCTCCAAATAGTTGTAACTCATATGGGTCTTTATCAGTGTTAACAGAAATTGGTCCTAGACTTTCACTCATGCCATATTTTATAATCATATCTTTTGCAATTTGTGTTGCAACTTCAATATCATTGCTTGCACCTGTTGATATATCATTTAAGGCAACTTTTTCAGCTGCTCTGCCACCAAGTAATGCAACAAGTTTTTCTTCCATTTCCGTTTTAGAAATGTAGTATTTATCTTCGTTAGTTTTATACATGGTGTATCCACCTGCAATTCCACGTGGAATAATTGAAACTTCTTTTATATCTTTTTGTGTTTCTAACTGGCTACTTACAATAGCATGTCCAGCCTCATGGTATGCAGTTAATTTTTTATCTTTTTCTGGTACTATTCTACTTTGTCTTTCCAAACCTACTGTTACTTTTTTAACTGCATTTTCCACGTCATCTTGTGTTATTGCATCATGTTTTTTTATTGTTGCAATAATTGCTGCTTCATTTAAAATATTTGCAAGTTCTGCACCTGTAAATCCAGCAGTGTCTCCTGCAATATCTTTTAGGTCAACATCTGCTGCAAATTTCTTTCCTTTTGCATGAATTTTTAGGATTTCTTCTCTACCTTTCATGTCTGGAAGTGCAATTGTAATTTGTCTATCAAATCTACCAGGTCTTAATAGTGCTTTATCTAGCATTTCTGGTCTATTTGTTGCTGCTAGCACAATAATGGTCTCTTCTGTGTCAAATCCATCCATTTCAACTAGTAATTGATTTAAAGTTTGGTTATTTTCAGTTTCTGCACCACTTCCGCTTGTTCTTCTTGAACCAATTGCGTCAATTTCATCTATAAATACTATACATGGTGCAACTTTTTTGGCTTTTTCAAATAATTTTCTAACACGTGATGCTCCAAGCCCTGCAAACATTTCTATAAATTCTGAACCACTCATTGATATAAATGGTACTTTTGCCTCTCCTGCAATTGCTTTTGCAATTAGTGTTTTACCAGTTCCTGGTTTTCCACAAAGTAGCACACCTCTTGGTATTTTTGCACCCATTTCATAAAATTGTTTTGGGTCTTTTAAAAAATTTACAATTTCTAGCATTTCGTTTTTTTCTTCATCTAGTCCTGCCACATCATCAAATTTTATTTTTGATTTTGTAGTTTCTGCATCATAAACTTTTCCTTTATCTCCTAATCCTTGCATTTTAAATAGTAGAACAAATAGCACTACTAATAATATTGTTGGTAATAGTGAAAATAGTGTTTGTGAAATTCCAACAAGCACATTTTGTTTTTTCTGGTTAAATTCAATGTTGTTTCCTTCTAATACTTTTGTTTGAATTAATTCAATAAATGCTTGTGTATTAGGGATGCTTGTGGTTTTTTCTTCTTCCTCACCATGTAGTTTTATTTTTGCAGAACTGCTACCTACTGTCATCTCTATTTTTTCTACTTCTCCTGCATCAATTTTTTTAATTAATTCTGTATATGCAAGTTCTGTGTCATTTTCTGTTTGATTATTTGCTGTAAAATACCAAATTGCAATCCCTGCAATTACAATAACAGCAAGTAATATGGCAATTCCATAATATAGTTTATTTTTTTTGTTTTTTTCTTTTTGATTTTGTTTTTGCTCCTCCATCAAATTTTCTCCTTCCAGCCTCTAAATTCTAAACTCCAACCTCTAACCTCTAACCTCTAATCTCTAACTTCCAACCTCTAACTTCCAACCTCTAACTTCCAACCTCTAACTTCCAACCTCTAACTTCTAACCTCTAATCTCTAACCTCTAGTCACCACATTTGCTTCTGGTTGTGGGGCATCATTTTTGTCACTCTTTTTATTTTCTTGTTTTTCCTTTTTTTCTTTTTCTTTCTTTTTTTCTTGCTGTCTTTTCTTTTCGTCTTCTTTTCTTACTCTTTCCCTTTCTTCTTCTTCCCTTTTTTCTTGCTCTTGTCTTGCCATTTCCTGTTTTATTTTTTCTTGTTCTGAAATAATTCTAGAAAGTTCTAACTGTTTTTTTATCATATCTGCCTTAATCATTAAAATTGCTGTTATAATGTATATACATGTAATTGCCAAATACATTATATCAAAATATTTTATTGTAAATCCTGTAAATATGTTTATTAACATATATATAAGATTTAAAATTATAGGAAGTGTTAATGCATGTATGCTAATTTTATAAATTGCACTATATTTTAGTCTTAATTTTGAAAACATACCTGCAATATATCCTATTAATGAGTAAAGCAAAGCATCTACTAAAACTGTAGAAAAATATATTATAAATAGGTATATATACATTATGGCAAAAAATCCAGCATATAGCATGCTAGCATTATTTCCTGATAGCATGTCCAAGATATTTTGCTTGTCCAATTTTACTATATTATACCTCTCAGCAATACTTGAAAATGGTATTGAAAGTGATAATCCAGATTCATTTATTATTGCACCATCTTTTAAAATAATTATACCAGTATTATATCCCTGAATTTCATTTCTATAATTATTTATTTGTTCTTCTGTTATTTCATTTGTGTCTATTATTATTTTATGCTCCAAATTTTCTTCATCTGCTGTAATAATAGCATCTGTGGTTTCATTTTTGCCTGTTACTGTTAATGTGCCATTTTCAAAATTAATTTGTGAAATTTCGCTTTCAATATATCCTTTTACATTGCCAACAGTTTCAGAAAATTTATATGTTAATGCAATGGAAAGAATTAAAACGAAAATTAGCATTAATTTTGCTATATATCCTATTACTGAACCTATTGTTTGAATCGCTAATTTTTCATAATTTTCTAATCCAAATATACTGATTTTTATTTTTTTAAAAAATGGTATTTCGTTTTTTTCTTCCACTGCTTTATTTTCCGCCTTTCTAATTTATCTCTTTTTCTATGCTCATACCTTCTTTAGTATCTTTTACAATATAGCCTTTTTCTTTTAATTCATCACGAATTTTATCTGATAATGCCCAATCTTTATTTTCTCTTGCTTTTTTTCTTTCTTCTACCAATTTTAGAATTTCCTCTGGAAGTTCTACTTTTTCTGCATCATCTAAATATTTTTTGCTATTTATTAAGTCCAAGCCCAAAACTTCATCAAATTTTAGCAAAAGCTCTGCATATTGTTTTGATTTTTGTGGATTTCGTATAATTTCCCATACAAGTCCCATTGCTGTTGGAATATTTAAATCATCATTTATTATCTCCACAAATTTGTCTTCATATTCCTTTATTTTTTCTTCTGGTATATTTTCTAATCCTTCTTGATGTTTTACAAATCCTTCTCTTAAGCGATTTAGCGCTTTTTGATTTGATAAAGCTATTTCAAATGTAAAATTTAATTTTGTTCTATAATGTGCTGTAAAGCAAAACAATTTATATGCAAGTGGCTCAATTCCTTTTTCTTGTAATTGGTCTAAAGTATATGTGTTTCCTAAAGATTTTGACATTTTTCCACCATCTACTTGCAAAAATTCCACATGCATCCAAAATTTTGCTGGAATTTTACCTGTTAATCCTTTGCTTTGCGCAATTTCGTTTTCATGGTGTGTTGGTATATGGTCTATTCCGCCTGTGTGTATATCAAATTGGTCACCTAGATATTTTCTCCCCATGGCAGAGCACTCAATATGCCAACCAGGATAAGATAATCCCCATGGGCTTTCCCATTTCATAATATGGTTTTCTGGTGCTTTAATCCATAATGCAAAATCATATGGGTTTCTTTTTTCTTCATCAACATCCACCCTTGCACCAGCAATTTGCTCATCAATTTTTCTATTTGATAATACTGGATATTTATCCAATTTTGAAATATCAAAATAAATTCCCTTGCTGGTTTCATATGCATAGCCATTTTTCACTAGCCCTTCAACAAATTCTAGCATTTCTGGAATATGCTCTGTTGCTTTTGCTATGATTTCTGGTTCATCAATATTTAGCCTTTTAATATCTTTAAAAAATATATCTGCATAATATTTTGCTATTTCATATGGATTTTTATTCTCTTTTCTTGCTGCCTTTTCCATTTTGTCTTCGCCTTCATCAGCATCTGACTCTAAATGCCCAACATCTGTAATATTCATTACGTGTTTTAATTTATATCCATTATATTTTAAAACTCTTCTAAGTGTATCCATGAATATATATGCCCTAAAATTGCCTATATGTGCATAACTATACACTGTTGGTCCGCATGAATATATGCGGACCGTGTTATCCTCTAATGGTTTAAATTCTTCTTTTTCTCTGGTTAATGTATTATATAATTTAATTGCCATAAATTAATTTCCCCTTTTTATATATTTTATTGAATTATAGTTTCATTTCCACTTGTTTCTGTATTTTCTGTATTTTCCGTGTTTCCTGGAGTTTCCGTATTTTCCGGTGGAACTTCTGTATTTCCACCAGGTGTTTCCGTATTTTCTGGTGGAACTTCTGGCTCAGTTGTTTGTATACTATTAACAGTTATAACTATGGTAACTCCTTTATCAACTTTTGTTCCAGCCTCTAAACTTTGCCTTAATACCACTCCATTTGCTTGTGTGGAGTCATGACCTTCAATAACTTGAACTGTAAGTCCTGTTAATAGAGTTCTTGCTTCTGCTTCTGTTTTTCCTACTACATTTTCAACTACCATTTTGCTTGTTTCTTCATTATGCAAAGTGCATGTTTCTGTAGGTGGTTTAGATTTACTTACCCCACTTGTTTTCCATGAGGTGTTTTGCTCCTTTTCTGGTATTGTGCCATACACTTTTTCTTCTACTTCTGGGCAGTATTGATTTGCTAATTTTCCACTTTCTTTACAAATTTTAACCGCTGTGTGTCCACTACAATTTTCTGGTACAGTTCCTTCTACAAAATATTCTGTATAGGTACTTCCACATTTTGAAGTTGCTTTTTTACCAGTTTGCCTACAAATTTTAGCAGTTACTACATTATCTGGTTTTTCAAATCTTGCATCATCTAAATCCTTATGAACTGCTTTCATAACATTAGCCCATAGGTTAGTAGCATTTGAAACATTCCACATACTATAATCTTCACCACTACTTTCTGCATATCCATCCCATGTTGCTGCTGCATAATATGGGGTAAATCCACAAAGCCATGTATTATCATTATAGTCTGTTGTACCTGTTTTAGCTGCGACATCAATTCCTGATATATAGCATGCTCTTGCAGTACCTTGTGAACCTGTTACAACATCCATTAATATATCTTTAATTATAAAGGCATTTGCTTCTGAAATAACTCTCCTTGTTTCTTGTTCAGGTTCAAGTACAGTATTGCCATTGCTATCCACTAACTTTTCATAAAATGTAGGTTCTATATATTCTCCATCATTTGCTAAAGCAGAATATGCTGCTGCCATTTGTAAAGTGCTTGAACCATGATATGCACCACCAATAGCCAAAGAACCTGTTGCATCCTCTTTTTCTGTATATGAGGTCAAACCAAATTCATGTAAATAATTTAAAACGGTTTGAGCTCCTATATTATAGAATATTTTTGCGTTTACAATGTTAGAAGAAACTTCTATTGCTTTTCTAACTGTACATAATCCTTGATATCCACCAGCATTTTTTGGTTTCCACTTTTGAGTACCATTTTTAAATGTGGTTGTATTATCATAATAAACTGTTGAAGCTGTAATTACTTTTTCTTCTAGTCCTGGCGCAATATTTGCTAATGGTTTTATTGAAGAACCTGTTTGTCTTTCACTAGTAGCATAATTGAAGTTCTTACCATTATCGCTACCTAAAGCACCACCCATTGCAACTACTTTACCAGTCTTATAATCCATAATTGTCATACCCATTTGTGTAGAAATTTTTTTGCCATTAAGCGTTTTTGTTTCTACATATTTGTCTTTTGCCATTTCCTTTAGCACAATTTTTTGAATATCAGAATCCTGTGTTGTATATAATTTATATCCACCGCTTCTAATTAAAGAGTCTGCTTCATCTAATGTAATATCTTTTTCCTCTGATAAATCTTGTGCTGCTTGTTTTACTGCTTCTTCTACAAAATATGAGTTATTTTCAAATTCAATTTTTCCTTGTTTGAATTTTAATCCATTTTCCACTTTTTCTACTGCTTCATTATATAGCTTTTCGGCTTCTTCTGCATTATCACTAATTCTATTTTGTTCTTTCATGCAGTCTAAAACATATATTGTTCTTTCTTTTATTAATTCTGAATTATCATTTTCCTCATCATATGGATTATACATATTTGGCGCATTGTTTATTCCTGCTAAAAATGCAGATTCTGCCAAATCCAAATCTTTTGCAGATTTTGCAAAATAGTATTGTGCTCCATATTCTACACCATGAAGTTCTGTTCCACCTACAAATATAATATTAAGATATTTTTCTAGTATTTCCTCTTTGCTAAGCATTTTTTCTAGCTGATACGCTCTTGACATCTCACGTATTTTTCTCTCAATACCAGCAGTACCACTAGTTGCATCATCTTTCATTAGGTTTTTAACCAATTGTTGTGTAATTGTACTACCACCACCAACACTTGAGCCATCAGTGCTATTTAAAAGGTAACTAACTGTAGCTTTTGCAGTTCTTAATATATCTATTCCTGAGTGTTCATAAAATCTCTTATCTTCAACTGCCACATAGGCATCTGCCGTAAATTCTCCCATTTCATCAAAAGTAATCACTTTTCTGTTACCATTTCCTTGGCTAGCAGAAAGTAGAGCAATCTGTTTTCCTTTAGAATCTAATACCTCTGTGTTTCCATTAGCTATTACTTCTTCTCTAGTTAAAGCCCATTTATCACTAAAGAAAATACCTGCAAATATTCCAACCGCAATTAGGCATAATAGAAAAATTATTACAAAAAATATTAGTATTGCTTTTTTTAGTTTTGAGTGTTTTTTCTTCTTTTTATCTTTTCTTTTGCTAGTTTTAATTTTATATTGCTTTGTTTTGTCCATTTCACTGGTTTTCTTTCCTTTTTCCATTAGGTTTTCCCCCTTGGCTAAAATTTAACAAGTATATTATATAATATATTCTTGAAAAATGAAAGTATTTTAAGAAATCTTTAATTTTTATCCAAAAATACCTCTTTTCTTTACTGGTGGTTGCTCATTCATAGTTTGTGCAAGCTTTACTAAAAGTTCTCTTTGCTCTGGAGTCAATCGTTTAGGCACTTGTACCTGTACTGTAAATACAAAATCTCCTTGGCCGTTTCCATTTAAGTTTTTAAATCCTTTATCCCTTATAACAAATTTGCTTCCTGTTTGTGTAGCATCTGGAATTGTATATGTTTCTTCAGTTCCATCTACCATTGGAATTTTAAGTGTTGCACCCAATGTAGCTTGTGTAAATGTAATTGGTATATCACAAAGTACATTATTTCCTTTCCTTGTATAAATTTTATGCCTTTTTACATGAACCGTTATATATAAATCTCCTTTTGGTCCACCATTTTCTCCAGGTTCGCCTTCTCCTTTTAATACAATGGTTTGACTATCATCAACACCTGCTGGAATTTTAACAGTTAGCCTTACTTGATTACGTACTGTTCCTTTTCCTTTACAGGTTTCGCAAGGTTCTTTAATTATTTTACCAGTTCCTCGGCAATTTGAACATGTTCTCATTGTTTGCATTTGACCTAAAATTGTAGTTTGCACTTGTTTTATCTGACCAGTCCCATGGCAAACAGAACACGTTTCTGGGTGTGTGCCTGGTTTGCAACCATCTCCATGGCATGTATTACAAGTTTCTTTGCGGTTAAGTGTAACATATCTTTCTGTACCTAAAAAAGATTCTTCAAAACTGATTTCTAAATCATATCTTAGGTCATTACCTTTTCTAGGGCCATTTTGCCTATTTGCTCTATTACCACCAAATCCTCCTCCAAAAAATGAAGAAAAGATGTCGCCTAAATCTCCAAAATCACTAAATCCATCAAATCCTGTAGAATATGTATATGTTCCATTTCCAAAAGGTCCTCCAGCGCCCCCACCAAATCCTTGTGGACCATCTGGTCCAAATTGGTCGTACATCTGCCTTTTTTTAGGGTCTGATAACGTCTCATATGCTTCATTTACTTCCTTAAATTTAGCCTCTGCTTCTGCCTTATTATCAGGGTTTGCATCTGGATGATATTTTTTTGCAAGTTTTCTATATGCTTTTTTTAGTTCATCTTCACTTGCATTTTTATCTACGCCTAATACTTCATAATAGTCTCGTTTTGCCATTTTAGCCTCCTAAAATTTTAGAGGTTAGATTATTAGAAGTTAGATGTTAGAGTCTAATTTCTAATCTCTAACCTCTAACCTCTAAATTCTAGCCTCTAATTATTTCTTGTCGTCTTCATCTACTTTGTAATCTGCATCATGAATATTTCCATTTTCATCTGCATGTGGTCCTTGTGCTCCTTCGCTTGAACCAGCATTTGCAGTATTTGCTTGTGCTTGAGCTGTTTGTTGATATAATTTTTGTGAAATAGCATAAAATTCAGTTGTTAATTTTTCTGTGGCTGATTTAATAGCTTCCACGTCTGAACCTTCTAATGCTTTTTTAACATTTGCAATTTCAGTTTCAACTTTTGATTTTTCTTCTCCACTAATCTTGTCGCCAAGTTCATTTAGTGTTTTTTCACAGTTATATACTAAGCTTTCAGCATTATTTCTAGCCTCTATTTCTTCTTTTCTCTTTTTATCTTCTGCAGCATGTGCTTCTGCATCTTTTACAGCTTTATCAATGTCTTCATCAGATAGGTTTGTACTTGCTGTAATTGCAACTTGTTGGCTATGTCCTGTTGCCATATCTTTTGCAGAAACGTGAACAATACCGTTTGCATCAATATCAAATGTTACTTCAATTTGTGGCACTCCACGTGGTGCTGCTGGAATTCCTGTTAATTGGAATCTTCCTAGTGTTTTATTATCTGCTGCCATCTCACGTTCACCTTGTAATACGTGAATTTCAACACTTGTTTGACCATCTGCAGCTGTTGAGAATACTTGTGATTTTTTAGTTGGTATTGTAGTGTTTCTTTCAATTAATTTTGTAAATACTCCACCTAATGTTTCAATACCTAGTGATAATGGTGTTACATCTAGTAATACTAGGTCTTTAACATCACCTGATAATACACCACCTTGAATAGCTGCACCAATTGCAACACACTCATCAGGGTTAATTCCTTTATCTGGTTCTTTTCCTGTAATCTTTTTAACAGCTTCTTGAACAGCTGGAACTCTGGTAGAACCACCAACTAATAATACTTTGTGTAAATCATTTGCTGTAACTCCAGCATCTTTCATAGCTTTTTCTACTGGAACTTTTGTTGCATCAATTAAATCACTAATTAATTCTTCAAATTTAGCTCTTGTTAATGTAACATCCATATGTTTTGGTCCAGTAGCGTCTGCTGTAATAAATGGTAAATTAATTTGAGTTTGTTGAACTCCAGAAAGCTCAATTTTAGCTTTTTCTGCAGCTTCTTTCAAACGTTGCATTGCCATTTTATCTGTAGATAAGTCAATACCATTTGATTTTTTAAATTCTGCTACTAAGTAGTCTATAATTCTTTGGTCAAAATCATCTCCACCAAGTTTAGTATTACCATTAGTTGCCAATACTTCAAATACACCATCACCAATATCTAGTATTGATACATCAAATGTACCGCCACCTAAATCATATACCATAATTTTTTGGTCTTGGTCTTCTTTATCCATACCAAAAGCTAAAGCTGCAGCTGTTGGCTCATTTATAATTCTTAAAACTTCTAGTCCTGCTATTTTACCAGCATCTTTAGTTGCTTGTCTTTGGCTATCACTAAAATATGCAGGTACTGTAATAACAGCTTGTGTTACCGGTTGTCCTAAGTAATTTTCAGCATCAGTTTTTAATTTTTGTAAAATCATTGCAGAAATTTCTTGTGGTGAAAATTCTTCACCTTCAATTTTTACCTTTCTGTTTGAACCCATGTCTCTTTTAATAGAAATAACAGTGTTTTCTGGATTAGTAACAGCTTGACGTTTTGCAATTTGTCCAACTAGTCTTTCTCCATTTTTTGAAAAAGCAACAACAGATGGTGTTGTTCTATTTCCTTCTGCGTTAGGAATAACAACTGGTTCTCCTCCTTCCATTACTGCTACACATGAGTTTGTTGTTCCTAAGTCAATACCTATAATTTTTCCCATAATAAATCTTCCTTTCTTTGTTGGGGACGGGTCCTAAGTCACCCTATTTAGGGTGACTTAGGGACGCTTCCCTTTTTTATATTATTTTTAAAATTAAAACCATTTTTGTTAAACGTATCAAAAACGAGTATTGCGCGAAAAGCCAGCTAAAAATTCTGAGATTATACGAGTTGTATATCGAAGAATTTTTAAGCGACGCTTGACAATGCAAGACGACGTTTTTCATACGTTTAGTTTGCAACTACTACCATAGAATGCCTAATAACCTTATCACCTATTATATAACCTTTGCGGTATTCTTCTTTAATTTCTTTTTCGCCTAAATTTTCATCTTGAACAAGGCTTACCGCTTCATGGAGTTCTGGATCAAATGTTTTTCCAATTGTTTCTATTTCTTTAACTCCCATTGTCATTAAAACATCTTTAAACTGTTTTAAAACAAGTTCCACTCCTTGCTTGTAACTTTCATCAGATGTCTCGCTAGATACAGCTTTTTCCAAATTATCAATAACTGGTAAAAATTTTGAAACTATATCTCCAACCAGAGAACTATACATGGTTTCCCTATCTTTGTTGGTTCTTTTTTTATAGTTATCAAATTCTGCTGCAACTCTTTTTAGCCTATCATCTGTTTCATCCAGTTTAATTTTAAGAGTTTCATTTTGTTTTTTTACTTCTATTATTTCATCTGTATTTTCCGCTTTTGCTTCATTTGCTTCCTCTGTATCTTCCTTCTTTATAGAATGTTTTCCTTCTGACACTTTTATCCCTCGCTTTCTTTTTCATTTAGTTTTTTACTAATATATTTCATAACAGAAATAACTTTTGAATAATCCATCCTCTTAGGTCCTATAATGCCTATTGTTCCCAAGTCTTTATTCTGGTATCTGTGCTTAAATGTTACAATACTAAAATCTTTTAACTTTTTATTTTCTTTTTCATCACCTATATACACATTTATGTCTTTTGCAAAACCAGTATTTAATAGGTCAAGCATCATTTCTTTGGTGTCTAGTAAGTTTATAAAATTCCTTGCAACTTCTAAACTTTTAAATTCCGGCAGTTCAAATGATTTATTTGCACCTTCCAAATATACCTTTGATTCTTCATTTACAACTTTATTAAATTGTTCCATTACAGGTTTTATTACAGCTAAGCTATAATTCATCTCTGAAAAAATATATTCTTCTAGTGGCTTATTTATTGCCTCTAGTGGCTTTCCTTTTAATTTGTTATTAAAAATAAAGTTTAGCGTATTTACTTGTTCTTCTGTAATATTTTCATCAAATTTAATAATAGTTTCTTTTATAATCCCAGTATCTGTAAGAATTACCGCCATTAGCATCCTAGTGCCTAAAAGTACAAACTTTACTTCTTCTATATTTTGAAAACCATTTTGCGGCCCTATTGCAACAGAAGTATAATGTGTAATTTCTGATAATGTACTTGTTGCTATTTTAGTTAAATCCTCAATAGCGTTTACTCTTGTTTCTAGCTTTGAAGTAATATATCTAATTTCTTCTAAACTAATATCATCTTCTTTTACAAGTTCATCCACATAGAATCTATACCCCTGTGCAGATGGTATTCTTCCACTTGAAGTATGTGGTTTGTCCAAATATCCTGCTTTTTCAAGCTCTGCCATTTCGTTTCTAATTGTTGCACTACTGCAGTTCAGCCCATGCCTATTTACTAATGCACCAGAGCTTACAGGTTCTGCTGTACTAATATATTCATCAATTATTGCTTGTAAAATTTGTTTTTTTCTTTCTTCCAACACTTTCACCTTCTCTGCCGTTTAGTGCGGTAAGTTTTTAGCACTCTTTTCTCTCGACTGCTAAACTCACTATATATTATATCCATTTTAAGCAAATGTCAATATGGATTGAGAAAAAATTATATGAATTTTTTGTGAACAAAAAAGATTGTAAAGCACTCCAAACATAAAATGCCTCACAATCCTATAATTATTTGTTCTGACCTGTCCCAAATTATCCAAAAATGGATAAAAAGGGACTGTCCCTAATTATGCAACTATTTGTAGTGCAATATTAAGTATTCCAGCAATAATATCAATAGCACCTATTATAATACCTGCTATTGCTAAGCCTTTTCCGCTATTTTTTGCTGGGTCAAATTTAGCAACACCAATTATACCTGTAATTAAAGCTACAAGTCCACATGGCATAGCTGCTATCAAAAGACCAATTAGTGAAAATACAAAACTTACAATAGACAAAGCACTTTGCTTTTTACCTCCGTTATTTTGTGTGTTTTGTACACCTGGTTCTTGAATTGGGTTATTGTTTTCATCCATATTCCATTCCTCCATTACTTTCTATATTTTATTTCTATGCTTAGAACAATTTAATTATACAAAAAAGTATTTAAAATTACAAGATAATTTTGTATTTTATTTTTTAAAATTAATTTTTTTCTTAGTTTATATTATTAACCATTTTAGTTACTCTATTTTAATCTTTTTATAACAAAAATTACCAGTTTATTTTAAGTTTATTCGTACATTATAAATATTGAAAAAGCAAATATGTTTTTTTCAAAAGAAGAATCACATTCTAGGAGGTGAAAGATATGGCAAACAATAACAGCAATCGTTCTGTAGTTCCAGAAGCTAAAGACGCTCTTAACAAATTCAAATATGAAGTAGCTAGTGAAGTTGGTGTTAACTTAAAACAAGGTTATAACGGAGATTTATCTTCAAGAGACGCTGGTAGAATCGGTGGTCAAATGGTTAAAAAGTTAATTCAACAAGCTGAAAACCAAATGAAATAGTTGTTCTATTTTATAGTTTTGTTTTTAAAAAACAAAAAAGAAACCTGTTTAGATTACATATTTAAGCAGGTTTCTTTTTAATTTTTAAGCTTCTGGCTCCACTAAACCATAATTGCTATTATCTTTCAAACGATATATTACATTTACTTTTCCAGTTTCAATATTTATAAATGTCAAAAATCTATCCTGTGGTTTTTCCTCTAGTTTTAGTTTTGCATCTTCTGGAGATAATGGCTTTATTTCATAATATAGTGTTTTAATAATCTCACCTTCTACTGGGTGTTCTTCTACTTCTCTTGCCATTTCTTTGTTTCTAATAGATTCAGTCATATTTTGTTGGTCTTTTTTAGTTTTCATTTTTCTAACTTGACCTTCTAAAATATCAATATCTTTATCTATAGAAGCATATAAGTCCCTATGTGCTGTAACTGCTCTAAATCTTTCTGTTGGTGTTTTTACATCCATTTCTGCAACTTGCATTCCACCTTCTGTTTTAATTGTTGCTGTTACATCAAATTCATCTCCAAAATATTTTATTAATCTTTCCGATTTTTTGCTAATATAGTCTTTAATTGCATCTGTTGCTTTAAGCTCTTTTCCTACTATTCTAATGTTCATTTAAAATCTCTCCTTCCAATTTTTTCTTTGCAATTTGTTGTCTGCTATGATTATATATGTTTTATTTCAATTTTTCAAGTAGTTTTGCAAAAGTATTGCCAAAATTAATTATTCGTGCTATAATATTGCTGTTATTTATGAAGATAGCTAAAAGGGAGGTGCAAAATATGCCAAATATCAAATCAGCTATAAAACGTGTTAGCGTTATTGAGAAAAAAACTCGTGAAAATAATATGATTAAATCAGGATATAAATCTGCTGTTAAAAAGTTTGAACAAGCTGTAGAAGCAGGAAATAAAGAAGAAGCTACTAAATTATTTTCTTTAGCTACTAAAAAAGTAGACCAAGCTTGTACAAAAGGTGTTATTGTAAAAAACACTGCAGCTAGAAAAAAATCTAAAATGGCTCAAAAATTAAACGCTATGGCTTAAGCTTAAGAAAATTGTGCACAGTTTTTTTAAGGATTAAATAGGACTATTTATATAGTTCTATTTTTTTGCCAAAAATTACCTTTGCCTTTATTCTATTTTTATGTTAACATATATTTAATATTTATATTTCGCTATTATAAAGTTTATAGGTACTCTTTAAAAACCTAAATTTATATAAGGATTAAATTAAATATGAAACAAATATTATTAGAATTTAAAAAGTTTGAGCCTACTATTTTATTATTAATGAAATCTGGAATAAGGTATTCTTTTTATATTAGCATTATTTCAACCCTTATTTTACTTACATATGATTTTGTATATACTGCTCCTATTGTTTATTATATTGGAATTTCATTATTTAGAACCAGCCTTTTCTTCATTGTAGGTTTCATCATTTGTGGCTTTGCATTTAGTAGAATAAAAAAAGATTTAAAAAATTAGTTGTCACATTATGTCGAATTTTGACATACGATTTTTCTTGACAGTTTGTTACTAAGGTAGTAAACTGTCATTATTATATCTATAGCCTTTTAGGTTTCTTATATTTTTAAATCGTATTTTTTAGTCGTATTTTTTTCCATTGATTTAAATTAAAAAAAATGTTATAATTAAGGAGGTTTAGTTTTAGTATGCCTTTGATTTCACAATTTTATGGTATTCTAATTTATTTATACAAAGAAATCGGCGGACAACACAATAGACCACATATTCATGTAAAATATAATGAGTATGAAGCGTCCTTTTCTTTGGAAGGAAATCTAATAAGTGGTAATCTGCCAATAAAACAAATTAAACTAGTTCAAGCTTGGATAGAAATTCATCAAGATGAGTTATTTGCTGCATGGTATTGCTATAATGAAGATGGTGAAATTATAAAAATAAAAGGATTGGAGTGATGTATTATGCGTCCTAGGGCTATAGATGTAAAACCTTTAGATGATTATATTTTGTTAGTAACTTTTGATAATGGTGAAGTTAGAACTTTTGATGTAAAGCCATATCTCTCACATAAAGCATTTATAGATTTAAAGAATTTAAATTTATTTAAAACTGTAAAAATAGGTGGGTTATCAGTAGAGTGGTGCAACGGGGCTGATATTTGCCCTGATGAATTGTATTATAATAGTAAACCAGCGAATTAAAAACTCGCTGGTTTGTTGTTATTTATTTAGTTCTTCTAAGAACATTTTGTTTAGCATTTGTGGGTTTGCTTTTCCTTTAGTTTCTTTCATTGCTTGACCTACTAAAAAGCCTAATGCTCTATCTTTTCCCGCTTTATAATCTGCTATTGATTGTGGGTTATTTTCTAATATTTTTGTTACTACTTCTTTTATTGCACCTTCATCAGAAATTTGTACCCATCCTTTTTCTTTTACTATTTCTTCTGGGTCTTTTGGGTTTTCAAATAACTCTTCTAATACTTTTTTTCCAATTGCTGAACTAATTGTTCCCTTATCTATTAATTCAATCATCTTAGCAAGTTCTGGTGCTGTAAATGGTATTTGGTCTGGCTCCATTTCTTTTTCATTTAAAATTCTTGAAACATCTGATAATAGCCAATTGCACACAGCTTTTGCATTTCCACAGATTTTTAGTGCTTCTTCAAACATATTTGATAAATATTTTGAAGCAGTTAACATTTTGCTATCTTTTTCTGATAATTTATATTCTTCTACATATCTTTGTCTTCTACTTTCTGGTAGTTCTGGTAAGTTGTTTTTTATGTTTTCAATATATTCATCAGATAGTCTAATAGCCACTAAATCTGGTTCTGGGAAATAGCGGTAATCTTGTGCATCTTCCTTATCCCTCATTGGAAATGTTTTACCAGATACATCATCCCATCTTAATGTTTCTTGCGTAATTGTTCCACCATCTTCTATTACGTCTATTTGCCTTTCTGCTTCATAATCTATAGCCCTTACAATTGATTTAAAAGAGTTCATATTTTTCATCTCTGTACGTGTTCCAAATTTGGTTTCTCCCTTTTTTCTAACAGAAACATTAACATCTGCTCTTAATGAGCCTTCTTGCATTTTGCAGTCTGAAACTTCTATATATTCTAATATTGATTTCATTTTTCTTAAATAGTTTTCTGCATCTTTTGATGACCTCATATCTGGTTCTGATACTATTTCTATTAATGGAACTCCTGCCCTATTTAAGTCAACTAAGCTTCCTGCACCAAATTCGTTGTGATTTAGTTTTCCCGCGTCTTCTTCTATATGAATTCTGGTAATTCCAATTGTCTTTTTTTCTCCATCTTCTTCTATTTCTACCTTTCCATGCTCACATAGCGGTTTATCGAATTGTGATATTTGGTATGATTTTGGAAGGTCTGGATAAAAATAATTTTTTCTATCGTTTTTGCTATCTCTTGAAATTTTGCAATTTGTAGCCAAGCCTGCTTTTACTGCATATTCTACTACTTTTTCGTTCAAAACTGGAAGTGTGCCTGGCATTGCCATACATACTGGGCATACATGTGTATTAGGTTCTGCACCAAATTCTGTAGGGCAACTACAAAATATTTTTGTTTTTGTTGAAAGTTCTGCATGTACTTCTAGCCCAATTACTATCTCATAATCTTCTCTTGCCATTATTTAGCACCCCCTTTGAACTCTGGTTTGTATTTTTCTCTAAATTTTGTAGCTTGCTCATAAGTATATGCAGCATTTAAAATAGTTTCTTCTTCAAAATGGTTTCCAATTAATTGCATACCTATTGGCATACCTTCACTATTTACTCCACACGGAATTGATATAGCTGGCAAACCTGCAATATTTATAGATACTGTGCAAATATCTGCTAAATACATTTCTAATGGGTTATTTGATTTTGTACCAATTTCAAATGCTACAGTTGGCGAAGTTGGTGTTAATAAAATATCATATTTTTCAAATAGTTTATCAAATTCTTTTTTTACTAATGTTCTTACTTGTTGTGCTTTTTTGTAATATGCATCATAATATCCTGAAGATAGCACATAAGTACCTAAAATAATTCTTCTTTTTACTTCTGCTCCAAATCCTTCACTTCTTGAGTTTTTAAATAATTCTTTTAAATTTGTAAAGTTTTTAGTTCTATAACCATAACGTATTCCATCAAATCTGCCTAAATTTGAGCTTGCTTCTGCACATGCAATTATATAATATGTTGCTAATGCATAATCTGCAATATCTAAAGAGCAGTCTTCTACTATTGCGCCTAATTGTTTATATTTTTCTATTGCTTCTTCTAATTTTTCTTTTACTTCTGGATTAATTCCTTCTCCAAAATACTCTTTTGGAATTCCTATTTTTAAACCTCTAACATCATTTTTTAAGGCTTTTGTGTAATCCTTTTTTTCTATATTTGCAGAAGTTGAGTCTTTTTCATCATGTCCGCTAATTATATTTAATAAAATTGCACTATCTTCTACGTCCTTAGTTATTGGTCCAATTTGGTCAAGTGATGATGCAAATGCAACTAAACCATAACGTGATACTAAACCATAGGTTGGCTTTAACCCAACTACACCACAAAAGCTAGCTGGTTGACGGATGGAACCACCCGTGTCTGACCCTAGTGCCCATGGTACCATTGAACTTGCTACTGCAGCTGCACTACCACCAGAAGAGCCACCTGGCACTGTGATTAAATTCCATGGATTTCTTGTCTTCTTAAAATATGAATATTCTGTTGATGCGCCCATGGCAAATTCATCCATATTAAGTTTACCTAATGAAATTAAAGCTTCACTATTTAATTTTTCTGTTACTGTTGCATCATATGGTGAAATAAAATTTTCTAGCATTTTAGAACTACATGTTGTTCTTACGCCATTTGTGCAAATATTATCTTTTATTCCTATTGGGATACCTGCAAACTCTGGCAAAGTTTCTCCATCTTGCCTTTTTTCATCTATCTCTTTTGCTTTGCTAATAGCTTCTTCTGTTAAAGTTGTTACAAAAGCTTGCACATCTTTTTCTTTTTCATATATTCTATCCGCATAAGCTTTTGTAATTTCACTTACAGTCAATTCTTTACTTTTTAGCTTATCCCTTAATTCATGCACAGTTAATTCTGTAATATCCATAATCTCACAATCCTCTCATATTTAATATAGTAAGACGTGAGTAATAAAAATTTTATTACCTCTCATCTCTCATCACTCACATCTCAATTGATAACCTTTGGAATTTTAAACATATTCCTTTCCTTATCTGGTGCATTAGCAAGCAATGCCTCATTATCCTCAAATACATGCACCTCGTCTTTACGAAATACATTATAGTTATCATTTGCTCCAATTGTTTCTGCTAAACCCTCAACTGGTGCTTTACTTACAATATTTGCAAAATTCAAAATATCTTGTAAATTTAATAAATAATTATCAATTTCATCTTCTTTTAAATTTAAACTTGCTAAATTTGCAATGTGTAAAAGTTCCTCTCTTGAAACTTGCATATCTTTTCATCTCCTTTTTAACTCTGGTTTATTATATTAGGTTTTGCCCTAAAATACAAGTAGTATCGCAAAAAAAAGCGGTAACTTTTTACTTACCGCTTTTTTCTGACCTGTCCCAAATTACTCACAAATGGGTAAAAAGGGACTGTCCCTAATAAATCTCTTTTCCGTAATAGCTATCTAGTAAAATTTGTTTTAACTCTTCTACTAATGGTAGTCTTGGGTTTGCAGTTGTGCATTGGTCTTCAAATGCTCTATCTGCAAGCATATCAACCTTACTTAAAAATTCTTCTTCATTAATTCCCGCTTCTTTAAATGATTTTGGAATATTTAAATCTGCATTTAGTTTTTGAATTTCTGTAATCAAAGAGCGTATTCCTTCCTCATTTGTATACGCTGGGAAATTCATTCTTCTTGATAAATTTGCATATCTTTGGTCTGCAACAAAATATTCATATTTAGGAAATGATACAAATTTTGTTGGCTTTTGGCCATTGTATTTTATTACATATGGTAACAAAATAGCATTAATTCTGCCATGTGGCAAATGGAATTCTGCACCAATTTTATGTGCCAATGAGTGATTTATTCCTAAAAATGCATTTGTAAATGCCATACCTGCAATTGTACTAGCGTTGTGCATTTTTTCCCTTGCATATGTGTTATCTCCGTGGTTATATGCTTCTCTTAAATTTTTAAATACTAATTCCACTGCTTTTTCTGCTAATCCATCTGTATAATCAGATGCCATGTTTGAAACATATGCTTCTATTGCATGTGTTAGCACATCCATACCAGTATCTGCCGTAATAGACTGTGGCAAACTCATTACCAAGTCTGGGTCAACTATTGCAACATCTGGTGTTAATTCATAATCTGCTAGTGGATATTTTTTGTTATTTTCTTTGTCAGAAATTACTGCAAATGAAGTCACTTCTGAACCCGTTCCTGAAGTTGTTGGAATTGCAACCAGTTTTGCTTTTACCCCAAGTTTTGGGAATTTATACGTACGTTTGCGTATATCCATAAATTTTAATTTCATACCTTCTGGGTCTGCATCTGGATGCTCATAAAATAGCCACATACCTTTTGCTGCATCTATTGCACTTCCTCCACCTAATGCAATAATCACATCAGGCTTAAATTCTTTCATCATTTCCACACCTTTATATATTGTGTCAAATGATGGGTCTGACTCTACATCTGAAAATATTTGTGAGTGCACATATTCCCTTCTTTTTCTTAAGTGATATAAAACTTTGTCTACATAACCTAGTTTTACCATGCCTGGATCTGTTACAATAAATGCTCTTGTTATCTCTGGCATTTTTTCTAAATAACCTATTGAACCTGCTTCAAAATATATTTTATCTGGAATTTTAAACCATTGCATATTAACTCTCCTTTTTGCTACTCTTTTTATATTTACTAAATTAACACTTGATACATTTGCTGTTGTAGAATTTCCACCAAATGTTCCACACCCCAGTGTTAATGATGGCATATTGGTATTATATATATCCCCAATTGCACCATGAGTAGATGGAGAATTTACAATAATTCTACCCACCTTTACTTTTTCTGCAAATTTTTGAATTGTCTCTTTATTTTCTGAGTGAATAACTGCGGAGTGACCTAATCCACCAAATTCGATTAATTTTTCTGCTAAGTCAATTCCTTCTTCTGAATTTTTAACAACATAATATGCTAAAACAGGGCTTAACTTTTCTTTTGAAAATGGATATTCTATTCCAACTCCATTTTCTTTTAAAACTAGTACTTTTGTATCCTCTGGTACTTCAATTCCTGCTAATTTTGCAATTTTATATGGACTTTGACCAACAATGTCAGAATTTAAAGCCTCTCCTTTTTCTTGTATAAACATGCTATCTCTTAACTTTTGTGTTTGCTCTTCATCTAAGAAATAGCAACCTGCTTCTTTCATTAGTTTTTCAAATTTTTCATGAATTTCTTCATCTACAATAACTGATTGCTCTGATGCACATATCATACCATTATCAAATGATTTTGATAATACCAAATCATTTACAGAAGTCTTTAATTTAGCGGTTTTATCAATATAGCATGGCACATTACCAGGTCCTACGCCTAATGCAGGCTTTCCACATGAATATGCAGATTTAACCATACCACTACCACCAGTTGCTAAAATCAAATTAACATCTGGGTGGTTCATAAGTAATGTAGTTGCTGTAATTGATGGCTCTGGAATCCATAAAATGCAATCCTCTGGAGCTCCTGCTTTTACAGCTGCCTTTCTTAGAATTTCTGCTGCTGCAACACTACATTTTTGTGCAGATGGGTGAAAACCAAATATTATTACATTTCTAGTTTTTGCAGATATAATTGATTTGAACATTGTTGTAGATGTTGGGTTTGTAACAGGTGTAACTCCTGCAATAATCCCAATTGGTTCTGCAATTTCTTCATAGCCTTCTTCCTCATTTTCTGAGATAACCCCAACTGTTTTATCATATTTAATGCTATGATAAACATATTCTGTTGCAAACATGTTTTTAGTGATTTTATCTTCATAAATTCCACGTCCAGTTTCTTCCACTGCCATTTTCGCAAGTTCCATGTGGTGTTCTAAACCTGCCATTGCCATTTGTTTAACAATTTCATTTACTTGGTCTTGGCCTAAATTCATGTATTGCTCAGATGCAACTTTTGCCCTTGCAACTAAGTCATTAATCATGTCTTCTATATGTTTTCTTTCTTCTTCGCTTATTTCTTTTGCCATTATTCTTCCTCCTTCTTACGTTTTCTTAGGTATTATATAGCAAAATATTTGCAATGTAAATAATTTTTATTTTAATTATTATCTTTTTTTCTTCTTTTTATTCTTAAATTCAAATGCAATATATGAATTAACTGTTTTTTCATTAGATTTTCATTAGATTTTTATTATTTTTTATATTTTTTTATTGCTTTTTATCTTGAAAACAAAAAATCAATACTCTGCAAAAGTATTGATTTTCCTTATTTATCCATTTTTATCTTTTTTTATTCTTTTTATCTTTAAACAGTAAAACTAGTAAAATTGGTTGGGCTGGCTAGATTCGAACTAGCGCATGCATGAGTCAAAGTCATGTGCCTTACCGCTTGGCTACAGCCCAATGTATGGGGTGGAAGATGGGACTCGAACCCACGGTCTCCAGTGCCACAAACTGGCGCGTTAACCAACTACGCTACATCC